>CAMCUP010000004.1 GCA_945878885.1 Polynucleobacter meluiroseus
AACATATTGCCATCGTTGATTACGGCATGGGAAACTTGCGCTCGGTTTATCAGGCGCTTAAGCAAGTGGCCCCTAAGACCGAAGTTTTAATCGCGCGCACGCCTGCCGAAATCCAGCAGGCCCAACGGGTAGTTCTGCCTGGGCAAGGAGCAATGCCCGATTGCATGAAGCATTTGCGGGTCTCTGGTTTGCTTGAGGCAGTATTAACTGCCGCCAAAACTAAACCCCTATTAGGCATTTGTGTGGGCGAACAAATGCTCTTTGACAGTAGCGCTGAATCATCTACAGCAACAGCTACTCCGTGTTTAGGATTAATTTCTGGCACGGTCGAGCGTTTTGCTTTGGCCGGTCGGTTGCAGGCCGATGGTGCTGAATTTAAAGTCCCCCATATGGGTTGGAATCAAGTGCGGCAAGATAAGCCCCACTTTCTTTGGACTGGCATACCCGACTTCAGCAATTTTTATTTTGTGCATAGCTATTATGCTGTGCCGTCCAACCCAGAATACACCGTTGGCTCAACTGAATACGGCGGTTGGTTTACCTCTGCGGTGGCACGCGATAATATTTTTGCTACCCAATTTCACCCAGAAAAAAGTGCAGAATACGGTTTAATGCTATATCGTAATTTTGTTACTTGGCAACCCTAGATTAACAACCTACATTAATTTTAATATGCTGCTAATACCTGCAATTGATATAAAAGATGGGCATTGTGTGCGCTTAGAGCAAGGCGATATGGAGCGCGCCACGGTTTTTTCTGAAGACCCTGCGGCGATGGCCAAACATTGGATTGCTAAAGGAGCACGGCGCTTACATTTGGTCGATTTAAACGGCGCCTTTGCTGGTAAGCCTAAAAATGAATTAGCAATCAAGGCCATTTTAAAAGCAGTAGGTGATGAGATACCGGTTCAACTCGGCGGTGGTATTCGCGATTTAGAAACCATAGAGCGCCTCTTAGATGATGGGATTAAAACCATCATCATTGGTACCGCAGCAGTTAAAAATCCAGGCTTTTTGCAAGATGCGTGCACTGCATTTAGTGGTCATATTATGGTTGGCATTGATGCCCGTGATGGAAAAGTGGCTACCGATGGTTGGAGCAAGCTTACCGGTCATGAGGTAATAGATTTGGGTAAGAAATTTGAAGACTATGGCGTTGAAGCCATCATTTATACCGATATTGGGCGTGATGGCATGTTACAGGGCATCAATCTTGAGGCCACCTTAAAGCTAGCCCAAGCTGTGCGTATTCCTGTAATTGCCAGTGGTGGTTTATCTAGCAATGCCGATATCGAGGCCTTGTGTGCAATTGAAAACGAAGGTGTGATGGGCGTGATTGCCGGACGTTCAATTTATTCTGGTGAGTTAGACTTAACGGTAGCGCAACAATATGCTGACCAGTTAACTGAAAAATTGCGCCAAGCTTAGCCATGATTAGCTTAGGCGAGCGCGCTAAATGATAATGACACCAAACGATGTAAGTCATGATGTTCTCTGGCCATGTTAACTAAGCGCATTATTCCTTGCTTAGATGTTACAGCGGGCCGAGTAGTGAAAGGTGTTAATTTCGTTGGCTTACGAGATGCTGGCGATCCGCTAGAAATTGCCCAGCGTTATAACGATCAAGGTGCTGATGAACTAACTTTTTTGGATATTACGGCCACTTCAGATGGGCGAGATTTATTGTTGCCAATTATTGAGGCTGTAGCGGCCAAGGTATTTATTCCGCTGACAGTGGGCGGTGGCGTGCGTACTGTGCAAGATGTGCGGCGCTTATTGAATGCGGGTGCCGATAAAGTCAGCATGAATTCATCAGCGGTAAATAATCCTGAATTGGTTTCTGAGGCTGCAGCGTATTACGGTTCACAATGTATCGTGGTAGCAATTGATGCCAAACAAACAGCACCTGGTTTTTGGGAAGTATTTACCCATGGCGGGCGCACCGCAACTGGAATAGATGTCTTAGCTTGGGCTGCTGAAGTAAGTCAACGCGGAGCTGGTGAAATTTTGCTTACTAGCATGAATCGTGATGGCACCCAAGATGGTTTCGATTTGGCATTAACGGCGGCAGCTTGTCAGGCAGTACCTATTCCGGTAATTGCATCTGGCGGGGTAGGTAATTTACAGCACTTAGTTGATGGTATTACCAAGGGACATGCTGATGCTGTGCTCGCTGCAAGTATTTTTCATTACGGCGATTTCACAGTTAAACAAGCAAAAGAATATATGGCCAGTAAGGGCATTCCCGTAAGGCAATAAAAAATAAGTCAAAATACCCTTTATGACTTCATTTCTACCCTCACCTAATTTACAAAGCGGCCCTTGGCTTGATCAAATTCAATGGAATCAGCAGGGCCTAGTGCCCGTTATCGCTCAAGAAGTTGGCTCAGGCGATGTCTTAATGATGGCTTGGATGAATCGCGAGGCTTTATTAGCTTCTATGCGCTTGGGACAGGCAGTGTATTGGTCGCGTTCACGCAAAATGCTGTGGCACAAGGGTGCAGAATCAGGGCATACACAAACTATTCAGGCTATTGGCCTAGATTGTGATGGCGACACCCTCTTATTGCAGGTGATCCAAAAAAATCATATTGCCTGCCATACCGGGGCTCACAGTTGTTTTTTCCAAGCCTGGGATTCCGCTAGCGCTAGTTGGCTTAATGACGGCATAAAATTAACCAATGACTCCAGTAAATAAAAAAATTTCGGCCGATTCGAATCCAGATGCTGTCTTAGCCCATTTGGCTGATGTTGTAGAACAGCGTCGTCTCGCTTTCCAAAATGGTACCGTCGACCCAAGTACATCGTATATTGCTGCCCTATTCACCAAGGGCGACGATGCCATTTTAAAAAAAATTGGCGAAGAGGCTACCGAAACGGTAATGGCGGCAAAAGATTCGCGGCAGGCAAATTTAAGCGCCGCAAAGCAAGCGCTTTTGGTTGGGGAAATGGCCGATTTATGGTTCCATTGTCTAGTCGCCCTAGCGCAATTTAATTTACGACCTGAAGACGTGTTGGCCGAGCTTACACGCCGTGAAGGGGTTTCAGGAATAGCTGAAAAAGCGGGTCGAAAGGCCGTATGAGCGCTTTAAGCCATGATCCCGATTGTTTATTTTGTAAAATTGTGACAGGTCTTATCCCTGCCAAAATAATCTATGAGGATGAAGAAATACTAGCCTTTCATGATATTAAGCCAGCCGCGCCGGTACATTTTTTAATAATTCCCAAAAAACACCTGCCAATGCTAGCTTCGGCGACTAACAGCGATGTGCCATTGCTAGGTAGAATGATGGTATTGGCTCCACGGCTTGCTTTGGAGCAAGGTTGCCGACCGGGTCATGATGGCGGCTTTCGTTTAATGGTCAATAATGGCACAGATGGCGGGCAAGAAGTCTATCACTTGCATTTGCATGTCATGGGCGGTGAGCGGCCTTGGAAAAAGTAAGCAAGCTGATTTGATTTAAGGAGAAAGAAATGGGTTCATTTAGCATTTGGCACTGGTTAATTGTGTTGGTTATTGTGATGCTGGTCTTTGGCACTAAAAAATTACGTAATATTGGTACAGATTTAGGCGGTGCGGTGAAAGGCTTTAAAGATGGGATGAAAACCAGCGAAGAAGCTAAAACCGAACAAATTCCCCAGCAGGCTGCTAATGCTGCAGAAAAAACAGTCGACGTACAAGCCAAAGATCTAAATAAATAGTTTGATGATCGCCTGTAAATGATCGATTTAGGAGTTTCAAAGCTAGCTCTAATTGCAGTGGTGGCTTTAGTGGTAATTGGCCCTGAGCGCTTGCCTAAAGTTGCTCGCATGGCGGGTAATTTATTTGGCCGAGCCCAGCGTTACATGGCTGAGGTACGCAGCGAAGTCAATCGCCAAATTGAGTTAGATGAATTTAAAAAGTTGCGCGAAGAAACTACCGCAGCAATGAAGGATGTAGAGAGTAGCTTGAGCTCCACCGTTAATGAAGCCAGTAGCCATTTAAGCGATCAAGCCGATAGCTACGATTATTCCACTAGCACAAATTCATTTCCGGTTGGCTTACAAATCGATGAAAACAAAGTATTTCGCGATAGCTTGCGTCAAGGCCGTGCCAGTTGGCGGGTGCGTCAAGCAGCACGACCGCTTTGGTATAAGCACACCTCAGGCATACGTTTGCGAGTGCAGTCGGGTGCAGCCCGCATGAAACGTTTTCGTCATGTTGCCTCGTAATGATGCTTAGGCTAATCGATGACTGAACCAAATATGCAAGATCCCCCGCAAGAGAGTCAAACCAAAACAGACAATGCCTTACCAGCCAGCGAGGGCTTGCAAGAAACGTTTATTTCACACTTAGTAGAGCTACGCGATCGCATTATTAAGGCGGCTCTTGCCATTATCATTATTTTTATGAGCTTAGTATATTGGGCTCCAGAAATTTTCCATTTATTTGCACAGCCCTTACTCACTGCTTTACCTAGCGGTGGAAAAATGATCGTGACTGACATTACAGGTTCTTTTTTTGTGCCGATGAAAGTTACCATGCTGGTCGCATTTGTTATTGCTTTGCCGGTTGTGATGTACCAATTGTGGGCTTTTATTGCGCCTGGGCTATATACGCACGAACGGCGTTTAATTGTGCCCTTGGTCGTTAGCAGTTATTCCTTATTTATTATTGGTATGTCGTTTGCTTACTTTTTAGTATTCCCCACTGTCTTTAAATTCATGGCGCACTACAACGCTCCGCTAGGTGCTGAGATGCTTACAGATATTGATAATTATTTAAGTTTTGCCATGACCACTTTCTTGGCTTTTGGCATTACCTTTGAAGTACCTGTAGTGGTAGTGGTATTAGTGCGTATGGGCGTAGTACCTTTAGCGAAACTGCGAGAAATTCGCCCTTATGTGATTGTGGGCGCATTTGTCATAGCTGCCGTGGTCACGCCCCCCGATATTTTGTCGCAATTATTATTAGCGGTGCCCATGTCTTTGCTGTATGAACTTGGCCTCTTTATTGCCCGTTTCTATGAAAAAGATAAGTTGGCCTCAACTCCTGATGAAGCCAATGATGAGGCAGCTAATGGTGCTACTACGCCTTCGTAAAAAGGCACGAATTAAATGCGACTTTGCATGCCATGACTTTTACTCACCGATTTTTTGACAGCAAGATTGCGTCCATAGGTTTGGGTTAACCAGACACATAAGCGCTCAAAGCGATAGCGCCGTTGGCGTAAATTACCTTCACCTGCGGCTAAAAACTCATCATCACTTGGTTCGCGAATGATGGCCAACTGCTCGGCTGCTTTGCTAGCGGCAAATAAACAGCGGCGCTGCGAAGTACTTTCGATTTGCGTTAAGCGCGGCAAAATTTTAGGTAATTCGTGGCGCACGTCAACCGCCACACAATGCTCAAGTTGCAGTTGCTCTATTTCTGCAAGTAATAATTCCGCTTTACTAAAGTTAAATTGATTGGCAATCACAATGCGGTGGCACATTAATACCCATGCTGCAGTTAATTGATGATCACTATGATGGGCTAAGGCAAGCTCCGCATATTGGGCTAATTCAAACCAAGCATTTTGTGCTGGATTTGGGCAGCTCACTACAATTTTCATTAGCAGAACATGTGCTTCTGCAATACCTTGTTGATGAGCTTGCCAGGCCCAATAAGAAGCTTGTAAGCCAGTGATTTTTTCATTGAGCTTGTCACGCTTACGCCATAAGTTTGCAGCTTTGCGAAATTGGGCCTTTGCATGACCAAGGTCGGCAGCGCGATCAAAACATTGGTCGCTCTCGTTGGCGCTATAACCTGAAAATTGCGGTCGTCTATAAATTTCACCCAGCGCATACCACGCTTGCGGATCACCATCTTTACCAGCCAGCTCAAGCCAATGCACTGCTTTCTTAAGCGGGGCATTAGATTTAGCTGCACCACTATTTTTGGCCGTAGGTATTTTTGCTTGCGCTAAGCGCAAACCGAGAGTTAGCTTAGCGACTGTGAGTCCCAATTCAGCTGCTTGTAATAATGCCGACTCATCCTGATCTTCCTGCCAATTAGCCCATAATGAAGTAAGTAACTCATTTTTCGGCTGTAATTGAATTAATAAGTCTTTTGCCTTGGCGGCCAAAAAACTTTCTCCAGCAGCAAGAGTTTCTAAATAGCCCTTGCATTGGGTTTGAAGTTTTGTAGAGTCTTGGTCAGTAGCACTTGCTTGCTTAGCTAACCAAGTGGCTAATTGGTTTTGCAAATCAACTTGCTTGGGGTTTAGTACTAAATTTGCCAATTGCCAGCGTGCCTCGCTTACGCCATCATGGGCAAGCTCCCAAAAACGATCCCAAGCAAAGCTAAATGAGGGCGATCCAACGGTAGCTGCAAGTGGAACTTGCACTAACTGGGAAAAAATCCCGCCAAGCGCATCTTGGCTTGAATTGCTAAGGGCAGTTTGAGACGAATTTTGATCTAAGGCCACAAAATAGGCTTTTTCAAGCCAAACCAATGCGTTATTAGGCTGAATTGGGGTATTAAAATAGCCTTGAAGATAAATTGAGGCTAATTCTTGTTGCGCAAAAACATCGCCTTGACGCGCAGAACGGAGGATTTTAAGGAATTCGCGACTTGCCACCTGACAATTTTGGCATCTAAATGCCCCTAATAGCCCAAAAACAGGGGCCTGTTGTCGAGATACAACAAAGAAAACCAAAAAACTTCCTTTCCACAAGCAAAAAGCAGGGGTATCTGCCCCCAAGCTAAGTGCTCAGGGGCAAAAGATTGATACTTCATCAGTCCCGACTTTATGGGCGCATTCTTACTTTATGGAGATTTACGAATGAAAAAATCGCTATTTGCACTTGCCGCTCTCGGCGCTTTTGCTGGTGCTGCTTCTGCCCAGTCAAGCGTGACCGTATACGGTGTTGTTGACGTTGGTTACCTGAATCAAAAGGCAACTGGCGCCGCTTCCAATGCAGCAGGTACTGTTGCACCATCTGGCCAAGCTAACAGTGCCAGTTTTGGTAACTCGATGGAACAGACCAGCCGTTTAGGCTTTAAAGGTACTGAAGATTTAGGCGGCGGAATGATTGCCTTCTTTACTTTAGAAACCGATATGCAGCCAACTAACGCATCTATGTCGTCATGGCAGACCCGTCAAGGCTTTGGTGGTGTTGGTAAAGCTGGCGTTGGTCAGTTTGCTTTCGGTACACAATACACCCCCATGTTTAACCAAATTGCCGCAACTGACTTTGGTAATACCAACAACATGCCAGGTAACGCGGTTTACCCAACCGCAAACTCTGGTAATAGCTCAAATGCTAGCGCACGTGGCTATAACGATGCATCTGGTGTTGGTGGTCAATCTTCTGGTGTAACCGTTCGTACGCAATCAACCTTGTCGGCTCAAACCGCTATTCTGAGCGGCTTTAAAGTTGCTGCTAACTACACCTTAAGAGACGATACAGCTACTCTGAACACAAGCGGTAGCCGTTTGCCTGTAACCAATAATTACAGTGGTTGGGGTTTATCTGGTGATTACAGATGGAAACAACTGTATGTTGGTGTTGCTTATCAAGCCTACAAATCCAATAACTTGGGCCAAGGTAGCGCAGTAGCCGGTGCTTCAGCATCTACTCTTGCAACACCAGCTCCAGCAGCTTGGACTGGTTCTGCTGGTGGTTCAAATACTCAAGACAACCAATACTACGGTGCTGCTACATACGACTTTGGTATCTTGAAAGGTTACTTGCAATACGGTAACCGTAAAGTTTCTAGCCTTATTGATACCGGCTATTACGCTAAGCGTACTTCACAACAGATTGGTGTACGTAGCTTCATGACGCCAACCATCGAAGGTTGGGCAGGCTTAGGTAATGGCAGAACTCAAGCCTATGGCAAAGGCGGCCCAAGCGCTGGCTTTACTGCTTATCAAGTTGGCTTGAACTATTACCTCAGCAAGCGTACCAACTTGTACGCAATCTACGGCTCAAATAATGCATCAGCCAGCTCTGTGCAAGTTTCAACCAGAGTTACAGGTTTGGCATTTGGTACACGCGTAACGTTCTAATCATTGCTAGTTCAGTTGTTAAAACACTAGTACTACATTAGTTCGGCATTAAAACAAACCCACTGTGGCAACACAGTGGGTTTTTTCTTGGGCTAACTAAGTGGCTAAGATTTATTAAGTCAGGCTTTGATGTAAATCCACAATTAAAATAATGCTAGCATTGATTTAATAGCGTTATCCCATGAATAATTTTGCATAGACTCGCGCACCTTTAAGCGATTGATTTGTGCTCTGCCATGGTATGCGTCCTCCATTAAATCTACTATTTGATCAACAGAAGATTCACCCCAATCCAACAACCCAGGACCATGAATTTGTTTTTGAACAGTTAGTGGAAAACAATTATCGGTCTTAATGATGTCAAGATGACCAGTATTTTTCGATATTAAACAAGGCAAGCCAGATGCAAGTGCCTCCATGGCAACGAGGTTAGTTCCAGCTTCACAGCGATTTGGAAATACTGCCAAATCTACCTCACGAAATACTTCTGGCATAAGCCTATTCGGCATTGCCTCGAGACAAATAAATTGCTCAGATTTAACGCCATTTCGAAGAATCCATTCATAAATAGACCTGCCCATATCGTCGGAAATTTGCAAAGGGTCACAAATGCCTGACTGATTTATAGATCCGGCAAATTGTCCTTCCCAAGGAGAGCGCCATGCGGTAATCAATACTACGTCTTCATATTTTGAGGCTAGTTTCGCAAAAGCTTTTAGTAAAATATCCTGTCCTTTGCGATATTCTAGTTTTCCCCCACTAAAAATTACAAATTTATCTTTTAAGTATCGTTTTGGAGCTGGTTGAAATAACTTCAAATCAATGCCTTGTATTACGGTATGTACAATAATTTTCTCATCTTTTAATACCGAAGCATTCCAACTTGATCCAGAAATAATAGATTCAAATTTTCTTAAATTTTGAATTTCATTTGAAGGCAAAGGATTCGTTTCACTAAAAATTACACCAATGTTTCTAAATCTATTATCGACAGTTGATTGATTTGAATTACCAAGCGCGGTTAAAAAAAGATCATTATTTTTTAACTCAATATTGGTATTTGGACTTGGTAACTTTTCAGATAAGAACTTTACAGTTAAGGGGTCGATGGGATAAAGAAAAGAGGGAGGCTCAATAGGAATGACTTCAAAAGAATCGCTCATTGAACCGTAAATGAGAAGGTTTAAACCATAAATTCCCCACCCATAATGATCTGAAATGCCCCAGTCAAAACAAAGTTTACGTTTTGGTTCCATCGTGCTCTTTATTCAATATTCTTTAGGAAAAATGAAATAGATTACCGTAACTCAAGGAATTTTAATACTCTTTGTTTAAATAAATCCGCAGGGTAATATGCGCTCTGGTGAGTCGATAGAGTGGTCGAATGAGCCCCTACAACACATGATTAAAATTAATGGAGGCCTTATTAAATAGGGGTTAGTAGTATTTATGAGACCACACAAAAACTTTACTAAATCCTTGGGTTGCCTAGGGTCAGGTAAATGAGGTTATAAAGGGCGCTTAAAGCTCTGGCCAGCACCTTTCATATCCCCATCGATACGAGGCGTAAGTTATGAAGAGAAGAGGGCAGGCATGGCCTAAAGGGGCTTACAACCCAGCCTCCAAGGCTTTTTAACTAGTAGCTTGGTTAGCTGCAGAACCCATTGTGGGAACACAGTAGGTTTTTTCTTGGGCGATTAGAATTGAAGGCATGTCAGCAGCGCATCATCAACCTCATACCTCTTTGCAGCAGAGCGAAGCAGATCTAGCGCTGTTAACCCAATTACAGCAGGCCGAGCGATTTCTGCAAGAGGGCCACTTTTCTGAGGCCCGCAAGTGCTATGAACTCATACTTCAAGCCCATCCTCAACAAGCAGAGGCCCTCCATTTTTTAAGTTTAATTTATTTTCAGGCAGGAAATGCACAGGCTGCTCTACAAGCAATCGATGCAGCGTTGGTAAGCTCACCAAATTATGCGCTCGCCCATAATAACAAGGGTAGTATGCTAATTGAGTTAAAGCAACCACTAGCAGCTTTGGCTTGCTATGAAAAAGCCATTGCTTGCGATTCCCAATTTGCTCTTGCCCACTTTAATCGTGGGGTAACACTTTATGATTTACGCAAACTAGAGCAAGCGATAGAAAGTTATGATCGCGCAATTGCGCTTGATCCGCAATATGCACAAGCTCACAATAATCGTGCTAACACCCTAAAAGAGTTACTGCAAGTTAAGCAGGCAATTAGTGGCTATGACAAAGCTTTGCTTATCAAACCAGATTTTGCCGAGGCCCATTGGAATCGAGCCTTAGCCTATTTGGTATTAGGAGATTATGAGCAGGGGTGGAGAGGTTATGAGTCACGCTGGCAATCAAATGAACTAAGCCGCGCAGCAGGTAAGCGAAAACTCAATGGCGCTCTCTGGCTTGGCTACGAGCCACTGCAACATAAAACTATTTTATTACATAGTGAACAAGGCTTAGGCGATGCAATTCAATTTAGTCGCTATGCCGAATGTGTGGCTAAATTAGGCGCCACAGTTATTTTAGAAGTTGAAAAACCTCTGATTGCTTTATTTCAGAGAATAGCGGGCGTGTCACAAATTATTGAGAAAGGGCAGCCCCTTCCACCATTTGACTTTCATTGTCCGCTAATCAGTCTGCCCTTTGCTTTTAAAACAAAGCTAGAAAATATCCCCTTCACCCAAAAATACTTAGGCGTAGACCCTACTAAACAGATTTTATGGCAGAAAAAATTAGGGCCGAAAACAAAATTACGCGTTGGTGTGGTTTGGTCTGGGGGCTTACGCCCCAATCAACCAGAGGCTTGGGCAGTTAATGAAAGGCGCAATATTTCATTAGCTTTACTCGCACCATTAAAAAATGAGGCAATCGATTTTTATAGTTTGCAAAAGGGTCAGCCAGGCGAATCTGAGCTAGTAGACCTTAAGGCAGCAGAGTGGCATGGCCCCAATTTAATAGATTTAACGGCGCAGCTGCATAATTTTGCTGATACCGCGGCCTTGATAGATCAACTCGATTTAATCATCACAGTAGACACCGCAATTGCTCACCTAGCTGGCGCTTTAGGAAAGCCAGTATGGATTTTGAACCGTTTTGATACCTGCTGGCGCTGGCTTTTAGACCGCAACGATAGTCCTTGGTACGACTCGGTACGATTATTTCGGCAAGCACAATTAGGCCAATGGGAGCCAGTGATAGAGCAGGTGCGAAATCAGTTGCAGCAATTGGTGGCTACTAAAAGCAAGTAGATAGAAGACGAAAAATGAGGGGGCTAAAAACACATATCATCTCAGGGTATTCCCCAAAATAGGGCTTATTGGCCGCTAAGGGCTAGATAAAACCGATAAAGTCTGCTAAAAATAGGGGTTCATTAAAACCCAATTGAAACTCTATTCCGATTAACCTCACAAAATAAGACCAGTCATGAAAAAACATTCACGCTTTATTAAAACCACGCTTTCTGCTGCAATGATTTCTGCTTTTGCTATCAGCGGTATGTTCGCCGCTTCGGGCGCAATGGCAGCAGGCACTTTAGACAAAATTAAATCGACTAGCTCTGCAGCCATGGGTGTAAGAGAGTCTTCGGGCGCGTTGTCCTATACGATTGGTGACGGCAGATTTGCTGGTTACCATGTTGAAATTTGTCAGCGTGTATTAACTGAAATTAAAAATCAACTGGGCATTAAGGTGCTAGAAATTAAATATTTACCAGTGACCTCGCAAAATCGTATTCCTTTAGTTCAAAATGGTACCGTTGATATTGAGTGCGGCTCGACTACCAACAATAGTGCCCGTCAAAAAGATGTTGCTTTTGCGGTGACAACGTATGTTGAAGAAATTCGTATTGCGGTTAAAGCCAACTCAGGAATTACTTCTTTGAATCAGCTCAATGGCAAGAAAGTTGCCACCACTACGGGTACGACTTCGGTGCAGTTACTCCGTAAGCACGAAAAAGCCACAGGTGTTAATTTTGATGAAGTCTTTGGTAAAGACCATGCCGATAGTTTCTTATTGCTTGAATCAGGTCGTGCCGATGCATTCGTGATGGATGGCTCGATTCTCGCGGGAAATATTGCTAATGCAAAAAATCCGAAAGATTTCAAAATTGTGGGTGAAGTAATTGCAGTTGAGCCAATCGCAATCATGATGCGTAAAGACGACCCCGATTTTAAGAAAGCCGTTGATGACAGCCTCAAAAGGATGATGGCTGATGGATCGTTAACCAGACTTTGGGATAAATGGTTCTTGCAGCCCATTCCACCTAAAAATGCGCTGGTCGGCTTGGCTTTATCGGAAAGCACCAAACAGGCTTGGGCTAATCCTAATGACAAACCAGCTGAAGCCTATCAAAAGAAATAAGCTTTTTCTCTTTGAAGAGTTGGTAGTTTAAAAGTGGCAATGGATTGGGGTGTCTTTTGTAAAGACACAATTACAGGAGAGGCATCTGAACACTGCCTCTCTTCTATTTTTCAATTTGGCAAAGATGCTGATCCAACTTATCTAGATTGGTTACTTAAAGCTTGGGGTTGGACCTTATTGGTTGCCGTACTCAGCTTATTCATTGCGCTCGTATTGGGCACCATCATGGGCACCCTCAGAACGATCCCAGCGAATGTAAAGGGTGGCAAATGGTTGGCTGGTTTTGCGACCGCATGGGTTGAGGTATTTCGCAACATCCCAGTCTTGGTACAAGTTTTTGTTTGGTACCACGTGGTGCCGAATATTTTCCCAATCATGAAGGGCTTACCAGCCTATTGGCTAGTGTGTTTTGCATTAGGGTTTTATAGTTCAGCACGCATGGCAGAGCAAGTGCGTGCCGGTATTCAGTCTTTATCTTCAGGTCAGCGTATGGCTGCCTTGGCTTTGGGGTTAAGCACATATCAAAGTTATCGGTATGTGATTTTGCCAACCGCGTTTCGCATCATCATTCCACCACTCACCTCAGAGTGTATGAATTTAA
Source organism: Polynucleobacter meluiroseus (assembly GCA_945878885.1). Classification (GTDB taxonomy): domain Bacteria; phylum Pseudomonadota; class Gammaproteobacteria; order Burkholderiales; family Burkholderiaceae; genus Polynucleobacter; species Polynucleobacter meluiroseus_C. The sequence continues at coordinate 13,017 of CAMCUP010000004.1, forward strand.
TCAAAAATACCTCAGTGGCATTTGCGGTATCAGTGCCCGAACTCACTTTATTTGCAATGCAAGCGCAAGAAGAGACTTCTCGTGGTGTCGAAATTTATTTGGCCGTTACTTTGCTATATGCTTTTTCAGCTTTTGGTGTCAATCGAGTCATGACCTTGATCGAAAAACGCGTCGCTATTCCGGGTACGCGTAGTAATTTGCTCGCTATCCATTAAAGATTCAATTGAATAATAGCGCTCTCTATGCTTAATTTAGACCTCAGTATTTACAATTGGGAACTTTTTTCAAGCTATATCTTGAAGGGCCTAATCTTTAGTGTGCAGCTCACTGTAGTCGCTACCATTGGTGGAATCTTTTTTGGCACAATCTTAGCTTTGATGCGCTTAAGTGGTAAACCTATTCTGGTTTATGTGGCAACAATTTATGTCAATACCATGCGCTCAATTCCACTGGTGATGGTGATCTTATGGTTTTACCTCTTGATCCCAATTTTAATTGGTACCCCCATTGGCGCCGATTTATCGGCCACTATTACCTTTATTGCTTTTGAGGCAGCGTTCTTTTGCGAGATTGTACGGGCTGGTATTAAATCGGTTGGGACGGGTCAAACCTATGCTGCAGAGGCGTTGGGCATGAATTATTCACAAACTATGAGACTCATTGTGTTGCCACAAGCCTTTCGAAATATGATTCCCATTTTTATGACCCAAACCATTGTACTTTTTCAAGATACATCATTGGTATATGCCATTGGCGCTTATGATTTATTAAAAGGCTTTGATATTGTCGGCAAAAACTTTGGCCGGCCCATTGAAGCTTATTTATTGGCTGCAGTAACCTATTTCTTGATTTGCTTTTTACTATCTAAATTTGCCCTCTGGGTGCAAAGCAAAGTCGCCATTATTAAGTAAGCAGCCGCAGAGAAATTAACCAAGATAAATAGAGAATTTTTAATGATTGATTTTAAAAACGTTTCAAAGTGGTATGGCACTTTTCAGGTCTTAACAGATTGCACTACCTCGATTCAAAAAGGCGAGGTGGTTGTTATCTGCGGGCCATCGGGCTCGGGAAAGTCAACTTTAATTAAAACCATTAATGCACTTGAGCCATTTCAGGCCGGTGAAATTATTGTGAATGGTATTTCTTTACAAGATCCTAAGGCTAACCTTCCCCAGTTGCGCTCTAAGGTTGGCATGGTGTTTCAAAATTTTGAATTATTCCCCCACTTAAATGTAACTGAAAATTTAACTTTAGCGCAAATGAAAGTCTTAGGACGCTCGGTCAGTGAAGCAAAAGCCCATGGCCTAAAATATCTTGAGCGCGTTGGCCTCATGGAGCAAAAAGATAAATTTCCTGGCCAGCTATCCGGCGGTCAACAACAGCGAGTGGCAATTGCGCGGGCCTTAACGATGGACCCCATTGTGATGTTATTCGATGAGCCTACTTCAGCTTTAGACCCCGAGATGGTAGGAGAGGTATTAGATGTGATGGTCAAGCTGGCACAAGACGGCATGACCATGTGTTGCGTAACTCATGAAATGGGCTTCGCGCGCAAAGTAAGCCATCGGGTTATTTTTATGGATCAAGGGCGCATTGTCGAAGATTGTTCGCGTGACGATTTCTTTAACCAACCTGAAGAGCGCTCGCAAAGAGCCAAAGACTTTTTGTCAAAAATTTTGGCGCACTAGCGGGGCCTTAGTGCCCATTATTTCTTTGCTGCCTTGGGGCGCTTGCCAATCGGCACCTGCAAGCTTATCTCTTTTCCCTTGCGCAATAGTTTTAAATTGACCTGATTACCAGGGCCGAGCTGGGCAATGGCGTTCAGTAATGCAGTGACATCAGCAACAGGACGTTCATTGACAGCAATTAAAATATCGCCGGGCTTAACCCCACCGCGATCTGCCGGGCCTCCTTCCAAAACACCCGACAATAAAACGCCTACGGTAGTGCTCGGTAAATTGAACGATTGAATTAATTCTTTTGACAGGTTTTGAGGTTCGACCCCAATCCACCCACGAGTAACACTACCGTTAGTTAGAATCGATTCCATGACCTGCTTTGCTAAGTTCACTGGAATAGCAAAACCAATTCCCATTGAACCGCCGCTTCGAGAGTAGATTGCCGTATTAATGCCAATTAAATGGCCACGCGTATCTACCAAAGCACCACCCGAATTTCCGGGATTAATTGCCGCATCGGTCTGAATAAAATTTTCAAAGGTATTGATACCCAAATGATCGCGTCCAAGGGCCGAGACAATGCCGGAGGTTACTGTTTGCCCAACACCAAAGGGATTGCCAATGGCTAAGACGATATCGCCAACATGCACTGATTCTATTTTTCCTAGGGTGATGGGTGGTGGCAATTGTTTTAAGTCGATCTTCAGTACCGCAATATCCGTATCGGGGTCGCTGCCAATCACTTTAGCTTTTGTTTTTCTGCCATCAGATAAAGCAATGTCAATATCGTCGGCGCCTGCAATTACGTGGTGATTGGTAAGGATGATACCTTCGGGGCTTACCAAAACACCCGAGCCTAAGCTAGTGCTTGGCTCGTCGTCAGGGCCTTGTTCACCAAAGAAAAATTGATACCATGGCTCATTACGATGGGCATTATTTTTCCCATTTAAGCTTTTAGCGAGAGCCTTACTGCTAAAAATATTGACCACGGCCGGCATCGAACGTTTGGCCGCTTCGTAGTGTGAGCCAGGACTAATGGAGTGCCCATCGTAACCAGCCTCTTTTAGGCTGACGTTATCAACTAAGGAGCTAATTTGTACGCCTGACAACCAGCTTGGTTTAAGAGTTGCAACAATAAACCAAACAGCTAGTAAGACCGTAATCACTTGGGCAAATAAAAGCCATAAACGCTTTAGCATGTCAATCTGCAATCAAAAGATGGCTGTTTATTTTTTCAAGCTATCACGAATGTCGCGCAAGAGAGTAATTTCCTCTGGAACCGGCAAAGGCTTAGCAGATGCTTCCTGCACAGCATCATTTAAACGCACTCGGTTGACAATCTTGACCATCTGAAAAATCACAAAAGCCAAAAAAAAGAAGTTAATCGAAATTGTAATGAAATTACCATAAGCAAACATTGGCACACCAGCCTTTTTTAAAGCTTCATAGGTGCTCGGCACGCCATCGGGAACTTGGCCCAAAATAAAAAATAAATTGGTAAAGTCAATTCTGCCCCCGAGCAAGGTAGAGAGTAGGGGCATCACTAGGTCATTGACCAGTGAATCGACAATTTTGGCAAAAGCAGCGCCAATAATTACCCCCACTGCTAGATCAATCACACTGCCTTTGACTGCAAATTCGCGAAATTCCTTGAAGACGCCCATGCTCAGTTCCCCTTTACTTGATCTAACATTCAACGCGAAAACTCCTTTTTACTTTAAAATAGGTGGTTTAAGTAATTTTTACCAATAAATGCATTTTTCAAGGAATGGCGTAAATGAGTGACAAGCCTAATACCGACAAGAGTCGGCGTAATTGGCTGATTGCCACCTCCGTAGTAGGGGGGATTGGTGGGGCGGCTGTGGTGGTGCCTTTTGTAGGGAGTTTTCAGCCATCTGAGCGGGCAAAGGCTGCAGGAGCTCCTGTAGAGGTCGATATCACCGGTATGAAGCCAGATGAGGTACGAACCGTTGAATGGCGTGGTAAGCCGGTATGGGTGGTTAGGCGCACCCCAGCACAGGTGGCAGAGCTGCCCAAAAATGACCCCGAATTAGCTGACCCAAACTCCTTGCGCAATCAAGACACCCTAACCCCCCCATATGCGCGCAATCAATATCGCTCGATTAAGCCCGAATATTTTGTTACGGTGGGTATTTGCACCCATTTGGGCTGCTCGCCTTCAGCTAAATTTGAGGCGGGGGCCCAGCCATCCTTGCCCAATGATTGGCCCGGTGGTTGGTTTTGTCCCTGTCATGGGTCAACTTTTGACTTTGCTGGCCGAGTTTATAAAAATAAACCCGCTCCAGATAATCTCGAAGTACCACCTCACAAATACTTAAGCGACACAATGATTTTAATTGGCGATGATTCAAAGGCCTAATTAGAAAGCTCAGGAGAAATACATGGCATTTCATGAAATAAAAGTTCCAGATAATGCATCAGTTTTACAAAAATTGCTGGCTTGGGTTGACTCTCGCTTTCCTTTATCGTCGACTATTAAAGCTCACCTTACTGGTTACTATGCCCCCAAAAATCTCAATTTTTGGTATGTCTTTGGCGCTCTTTCGATCGTAGTTTTAGCAATTCAAATTATTACTGGCATTTTCTTAACCATGAATTACAAACCCGATGCGGCTAAAGCATTCGAGTCAGTTGAATACATCATGCGCGAAGTACCCTTTGGCTGGTTAATTCGCTATATGCACTCCACCGGTGCCTCGATGTTTTTCATCGTGGTGTATTTACATATGTTTCGCGGCATGATCTACGGCTCTTATCGTAAACCTCGCGAACTTATTTGGATTTTTGGAACAGCAATCTTTTTGTGCTTAATGGGCGAGGCCTTTTTTGGCTACCTCTTACCCTGGGGGCAAATGTCGTATTGGGGCGCTCAAGTAATCGTGAATCTATTTTCAGCCATTCCTTTAATTGGCCCTGATTTATCACTTTGGTTACGGGGCGACTACGTAGTTGGCGATGCAACCTTAAATCGTTTTTTTGCTTTCCATGTCATTGCTCTTCCACTTGTATTAATTGGTTTGGTTGCCGCCCATATTGTGGCCTTGCATGAAGTCGGCTCTAATAACCCCGATGGCGTAGAAATTAAAGACACCCTCGATGCCGATGGTCATCCAGTCGATGGTATTCCATTCCATCCTTATTACACTGTGCATGATGTGATGGCCTTAAGCATTTTCTTAATTATTTTTGCGTCAATTGTCTTTTTTGCGCCAGAGATGGGCGGATATTTTATTGAAGCAAATAATTTCATTCCGGCAGATCCCTTTCTAACGCCTGCGCACATCGCACCAGTCTGGTATTTCACACCTTTTTATTCAATGCTACGCGGCACTACTACAAGCTTTTTAATTCCCTTGTGGATCTTTTTTGCGGTGCTTTTAGGAATGGCCATGCTCCGCGCCAAGACCTTGATAATGAAAGCACTCTGCGTCTTTATCTTGGCAGCATTAGCGGCTGGTTTTTATTTGCTAGATGCTAAGTTTTGGGGTGTTGTCATTATGGGCGGTTCAGTAGTCGTGATTTTCTTTCTCCCTTGGCTTGATCACTCTAAAGTTAAATCAATTCGCTATCGCCCCAATTTTCACAAATATATTTATGGTGTCTTTGTGGCGAGTTTTATTATTTTGGGATACTTAGGCATTCAGCCGCCATCGCCTGTGTTTGAAAAAATTTCTCAGATTTGTACCATTTATTATCTAGGCTTTTTCCTGGCAATGCCTTTCTGGAGTCAGCTTGGCGAGTTCAAGCCTGTTCCAAGCCGCATCACTTTTCAGCCCCATTAGTTGGGCTACAGAGAACAATTAGGAACTAGCATGCAATCGATTCTGTCAATCTTAAAAATGAGTTGTCGTAACAGCGCTCTGGTAGCAGTCTGCAGCTTTTTATTGTTAGCTAAAGTAAATGCTAATGAAGTCAGCTTTCCGCTAGATGCTGCGCCCCAAAGAGTGAGTAATAATGCTTCACTGCAAAACGGCGCCAAGCTTTATATGAACTACTGTGCAGGTTGTCATTCGGCCGAATCAGTTCGCTATAGCAGTTTGCGCGACATTGGGCTAACTGATCAGCAAATTAAAAATAATTTAATTTTGAATGGAGCCAAAATAGGCGACTTAATGACAATATCCATGTCAGCCAAAGACGCTAAAGAATGGTTTGGTAAAGCCCCACCCGATTTATCGGTAGAAGCGCGTGCCCGTGGCACCGATTGGATTTACACCTACCTACGCACTTTTTATAAAGATGATTCAACCCCAACGGGATGGAATAATTTGGTCTACCCTAATGTTGGCATGCCACACGCCTTATGGGAATTACAGGGCGAGCGCGGGGCAAAATTTGCCGAAGTCAAAGACCCACACGACCCAAGCAGAGTAGAAAAAAAGTTCATTGGCTATGAGCAAATCACCCCAGGAACCATGAAGACTGCAGAATACGACGATAATATAGCCGACTTAGTCGCATTCATGTCTTGGATGGCTGAGCCAGTGCAACTAGAGCGCAAGCGTTTGGGGGTGCTGGTAGTGTTATTTTTGGTACTATTTGCTGTATTTGCATGGCGCCTGAATAAGGCCTATTGGAAAAACATTCACTAAGTATTTTTTTAAGGATCTTTGCATATGATGGTGTTGTACTCGGGCACAAACTGCCCATTCTCGCAACGCTGCCGCCTGGTGTTATTCGAAAAAGGCATGGATTTTGAGATTCGCGATGTTGATTTATTCAACAAACCCGAAGATATCTCAGTGATGAACCCCTACGCTCAAGTACCAATTTTGGTCGAGCGAGATTTGATTTTGTATGAATCCAACATCATTAATGAGTATATCGATGAGCGTTTTCCGCATCCCCAATTAATGCCACCCGACCCAGTTGCAAGGGCTAGGGCGCGCTTATTTTTATTTAATTTTGAAAAAGAATTATTTATTCATGTCATTGGTTTGGAAAATGAAAAAGGAAAAGCTGCTGAAAAATTGCACGATAAAGCCCGCTCGGCAATTCGTGATCGTTTAACTCAGTTAGCACCAATTTTTATCAAAAATAAATACATGTTAGGCGATGAGTTTTCCATGCTTGATGTGGCTATCGCCCCGCTATTGTGGCGTCTTGAGCACTATGGCATTGATTTATCGCGTAACGCTGCGCCTTTGCTAAAGTATGCCGAACGTATTTTCAGTCGTCCAGCTTATATTGAGGCTTTAACTCCTTCCGAAAAAGTCATGCGTCGCTAAGCAGTATTAGACTCAGAACTAAACTAGGGGTATTGCACCCGTCGAACACATGGCCGATCACACCCCTAGTACCAAACCCTATTTAATTCGCGCACTACATCAGTGGTGCAGCGATTTTGGTTTTACCCCTTTTATTGCTGTTTTTGTAGATCAACAGGTTGAAGTGCCAATGGAGTTTGTTAAAAATGACGAGATTGTTTTAAATCTTTCAACTGAAGCATGCCATGAATTACAGCTTGAAAATGACTGGATTAGTTTTCAAGCACGCTTTAGCGGTGTACCTAAAAAAATATTTGTCCCTATTTCAAATGTTTTGGCTATTTATGCCCGTGAAAATGGACAAGGGATGTCGTTTCCTTTTGAGGTAATTACACCAGATGATATTGCTGGGGATACCGCCAGAAAAAGTAAGCAAGCCACCCCTAGTCGACCAGCCTTAAAAATTGTGAAGTAATGTCCAATGAGTATGCTTATGCATATGAAATTGCCACCCTTATTAATCACTTCAGCAATTACGATTGCTGATCAGCAACCTGTTATTGGCGATCCCGATGCGCGCTTACGACTTACTTTAGTTGCAATTGGTAAATGGCTGGAACTGGAACCAGAGATTCAAATGGTGATTTGTGATGGCTCTAATTTTGACTTATCCACCATTATGCGAACCCATTTTCCCCAAGCGAAAATTGAATGCCTACACTTTCAAAATAACGCCGCTCTAGTCGCCAAACTTGGTAAGGGCTATGGTGAAGGTGAAATCATAAACTATGCTTTAGATCATTCAACGCATTTACAGGCGGCCAGTTTTTTTATTAAGTGCACCTCAAAAGTGTGGATAAAAAACTTTTCTGCATGCCTACGGTATTGGAATGGCAGATTTATTTGTAATGCTGATTTTTCGAATGTCACGAAATTTAAACCTTACACCTTAAATCATATTGATACGCGTTTTTTTATTGTTGATAAGATATTTTACCGAGAGACCTTTTCCCAGGCTTACTTGCAGGTTAATGATCCCCTGCGGCAGACGATTGAACAATGCTTCAAAAAAATCGTTTTAGAAAAAAAACTGCAAGAATTTATATTGCCAATTTGGCCGGCTTTAGCAGGTTTTGCTGGTTCAACTGGTGAAGACTACGAGCTTTCACGTTTAGGTATTTGGAAGGAAGATTTCAAGCGTATGGTGCTCCGTTGGCGCTCGCCCTTGGTAGCACATAAGTAGTTTAAAATGGCTAGATGCCCCATTAGCTCATCTGGTAGAGCAACTGATTTGTAATCAGTAGGTGGTCTGTTCGAGTCGGACATGGGGCACCACTTTTTTCGATTGAAAATTACTACCCATGGCTAGCGAGTTTGAGACCACTACCACAATTGGAATTCAATGTGCTCAGGCTGGTAAAAACCAAGAGGCACTTGAATGGTTTACCAAGGGAGTAGCCTTAAGCCCTAAATCGGCGCATGCCCATCTATATCAAGGTAATGCTTACAGCGCCTTGAGAAATTTTTCTGCCGCACTCAAATGCTACAACAAAGCAATTGATTTAAATCCGCAATTTGTTGAGGCTTATAACAATCTTGGTTTGTTATTAATTCAACAGAACGATTATCGCAATGCTTTAATATATTTTGCGCAAGCGATTCGGGTTGACGCCCAATTTTGCGAGGCTTATCTCAATCAAGGCTTCGCTCAACTTGCGTTAGCCGAGTATGGCGCAGCGTTACAAAGTTATGAAAAAGCAGTACAACTGCAACCAAATCATGCGCTTGCTTATAATAATTTAGGCAATACTTACAAGGCTTTAGAAAAACCGCTGGAGGCATTGCAGTGTTACGAAAAAGCGCTTGAAATAAATCCCGGCCTTGCCGACCCTTGGTATAACCGTGGCATTTTATTGGGCGATATGGGGCAAGAGCATGAGGGCGTCTTTAGTTGCGATAAGGCGCTAGCGATTAATCCACAGTTAGCGCGCGCCAGGTGGGCTAGAACTTTTTTGCAAATTCCGCAAATTGAGGGCTTTGACGAAGACCCACAAATTATCCGTGCCCAATTTACGGCCAACCTAGAGGCATTAGATGCTTGGTTTGCGGCGCGCGGAAGCAATCCTAATAGCCCACTTGGGGCTGAGGTCGGACCCGATGTAGTGGGTAGTTTTCAACCTTTTTATTTGGCTTATCAAGCTAAAAATAATCGTCAATTAATGAGCGCTTATGGTCAGTTATGCCGTCGTTTAATGGCTAATTGGGAGCAAAGCCAAGGTTACAAAGCCCGCGAGTTTGCGGTACGCGGACGGATTCGCCTGGGCATTGTGAGTCATTACTTATGCGATCATCCAGTATGGAATGCTTTTTTAAGGGGCCTTGCTCGCCATTTAAAGCGCAGCGAATTTGAATTAATTTTCTTTTATTTAGGGCAGGCCCACGATCAAGAAACGCAACTAGCGCGCTCATTAGCAACTTCATTTATTGAGGGTAAGACAGCAGTAGCCGACTGGGCTGAAACTATTTTGGCCCAACAAGTTGAGGTATTAATTTATCCCGATGTCGGTATGGACCAAATGACAACAAAGCTAGCCAGCTTACGTTTAGCGCCTTTACAATTGGTAATGTGGGGGCATCCAGAAACAACTGGTTTACCCACCATAGATTATTTTATTTCAGCACAGTGTTTTGAAAATGCAGCCTCGCCTAATAACTATACTGAGCAATTGCTGACCTTAGCAAATTTAGGTTGTTGCTACGAGCGGCTTAGCGTAAGCCCAACCGAAGTGAACTTAGCGCACTTTGGCATCAATACAAAATTACCCATTTTGGTTTGTCCCGGCAGTGTTTTTAAATATGCTGCGGAATTCGACTGGGTTTTAGTGGAAATTGCCCGTCGCTTAGGATCCTGCCAGTTGGTATTTTTTGTTGCTAGTAGCAAGGCCAATTTAACAGCGCGCTTTGAGGCACGGCTAACCCAAGCCTTTGCTAAGGAGCAACTGCAGTTAAGTGATTACGTGGTATTTATTCCGTGGCTTGAGCGCCCAGATTTTTTTAGCCTTATGCAACAGTCCCATGTCTTTTTAGATACCATCGGATTTTCAGGCTTCAATACCGCCATGCAAGCCATTGAATGTGATTTACCGATCGTAACTCTGGCCGGAGAATTTATGCGCGGACGGCTTGCTGCTGGAATTTTACAGCGCATTAATTTGCCCGAATTAATCACCCACTCAGCTGAAGAGTACATAGCACTAGCGGTAAAACTCGTAAAAGACTCCACTTACCGAGCCAATATCGTTGCGCAAATACAGGCAAACCGCGATGTACTATTCAATGACGTTTTGCCCATCCGTGAACTCGAGGCGTTTTTAAGTGCGCACTGCCGAAGTTAATGATGCAAGTTGATGCGGCGGGTTTCTGGTAAATAAAAAATAGCGAGTAGAGCCGCGCTAGCCAAGAAGGCGGTGGGGTACCAAAGCCCAACTAAGGGGCTAGCCCAGGTTTGATTGAGCCAAGTAACAATTAAGGGGAGCAGACCCCCAATCCAGCCAGCTGCAAAATTGTGTGGCAGGGTGGCTGCGCTACTGCGCCGTTGTGCAGGAAAGAGCTCAGCCAATAAAGCAGATTGCGGGCCAATGACTAAGGCTAATGGTATCGATAGCAGAGCTAAAACTAAGCCAAGTGCAAGGCTATTTTGCGCTGCATTGCTAGCCAAATATCCCAATAGAGCAAAGGCGGGCAAAATAAAAATTGCACCAAGAATAAGGCCGGCAATCACAATCGGCTTTCGACCTAAGCGATCAGAAAGTGCGCCAGCAAAGATAGTTAAGGGGAATAATGCAGCAGTGGCAAAGATGCTTAAGGTATTGACTAATTGAGGATCTATTTTGAGTGCAGATTTTAAATAGATCGCGGTATACACTTGCACGCAAAAAAATAATACTGAGCCACCCGCTGAAATACAAAAGAACAATAAAAACATATGTCGACGGGTTGTCTGGTCGCGAAAATTATCTCGCAAAGGCGTTTTACTAGTTATCTTTGCGCTATGAAGTGCTGTAAAAATTGGCGTTTCTTCTAAAGCTAGGCGGGTTTTTAAGGCGATGATCAGAAGTAATATTGACACCCAAAAAGGGACGCGCCAGCCCCATTCTTGAAATGCTTCGGGGCTAAGTGCGAATTGCAAATAGGCTATTTGCAAGGTTGAGGCCAATATACCTAGGGGCCCCATCAACTGCAAAACACTCGTTTGAAAGCCACGTTTTTCTGGGTTAGCATGTTCGGCCAAATACACTGCGCTGCCACCAATTTCTCCGCCAGCAGACAAGCCCTGTAATAAGCGCAAGGTAATCAGTAGCACTGGCGCAGCATAGCCAATTTGATTAAAGGTAGGTAAGAAGCCGACCGCTAAAGTAGACCCGCCCATGAGTGTCATGGTGATTAAAAATACGGGGCGCCTGCCAATGCGATCTGCTAAAGAGCCAAAAAAAGCAGCGCCAATGGGCCGAAATACCATGCCCACGCCAAATGTCGCTAAGCTAGCTAGCAGACTATTGGACGAAGTCGCATCCGAGCCACTAAATGGGAAGAATAAGGGGCCAAATTGAATTGCTAAGGCAGCAAAGCAGAGGAAGTCATACCACTCTAAAAAGGTACCAAAACAGGCTGCCAAAGCCACTTTGCGATATTTTTTTGAATTAATTTGACTCTTTAAGTTGCTGATTTTATTCAACCTTTACTCTAAATAAGGATTATTTGTTGCAAAGCAGCAAATAATCCTTGATTTCTGTTAGCTGCTCCGTTAAAGTTCTATGGTGCAGTGCAATATTAATGATGTATTTTTTTAATGTCTTTTAATTTTTTAAATGGAAAACCAAATGAACCAAGATCAAATTACCGCTAAATTGTCGCAAATTCAGAGCAAGGGCCTCGAGTCTACCTTTTCTTTAAGCGAAGCTGCTTTAGAAAACGCTGAGAAATTGGCTGCCCTCAACTATGCCGCCTCTAAAGAAGCTTTAGTAAATGCTCAAGATAACTTTCAAGCTGTTTTGACTGCTAAAGACCCAAAACAAGTTACTGAACTGATGAGTGTTGAAGCTTTGCAAGAAGTAAGCGATCTAGCTACTGATTATCAGCGCAAAGTAACTCAAGTATTACGCGATAGCAATAAAGAATTTGCTAGCGTAGTTGATGCTAGCATTGATGAAATTCAGTCTAGCGTACAAGATTGGATGAATACCTTGGCCAGCAATGCACCTGCAGGTTCTGATGTATTTGTTTCAGCATTCAAAACTTCATATGGCAGCATGTTGCAAGGTTTTGAACAGTTCCGTGCTGCTAGTAAAGAAGCCTTGGCTACTGCTGAAAAAAGTGCTGACCAAGCAATGGATACTGTTAAAGGTCAAATCAATCAAGTAAAAAAAGCAAGCACCCCAGCTTCACGTGGTCGCAAAGCAGCAAAATAATAGTTTAGTTTTTGAATTAAAGAAACCCCGCTAATGAGTTAGCGGGGTTTTTATTTATTCGTCAGTAATTTCAGCCGAGTCGGCCGCTTCTATTAGTAATGTATCAATTATTTTAGTGGGTTTCACACCTAAGGCGCGTACTTTTTCTGCAGAGCGAATTAAATTACCTTTGCCTGATTTCAATTTATTAAAGGCATCATGATACGAAGTTTGCGCCTGCTCAAGGCGTTGACCTAATTTTTGTAGGTCCTCAACAAAGCCAACAAATTTATCGTAAAGAGCGCCACACTGCCGCGAAATTTCTAGGGCATTACGATTTTGTTGATCTTGTCGCCATAAATGGGCTACGGTTCTTAAAGTTGCCATTAAAGTGCTAGGGCAAACTAAGACAATATTTTTTGCAAGCGCTTCATCTTGTAAATTAGGCGAAGCTTTTATAGCCGCTATAAAGGCAGGCTCAATCGGAATAAACATTAAAACGAAATCAATCGCACCCAAGCCATGTAAGGAGCTATAGTTTTTACTTGAAAGATCTTGAATATGTTGGCGCAACGATTGCAGGTGTAAATGTAATTCTGCTTGGGCAATTTCAGGAGTGAGCGCTGCAGCATAACGGGCATAGGCCGTAATTGAAACCTTGCTATCAACCACTAAATGACGGCCTTCTGGCAAGCGCACAACGACATCAGGCTGTAGGCGTGAGCCATCAGCTTGAGTATGACTATCTTGAACTACATATTCTTCACCTTTACGCAAACCAGAAGAATCTAGAATAGATTCGAGTACTAACTCACCCCAATTGCCTTGTACTTTCGAATCGCCTTTAAGGGCTTGGGTAAGGGAGCGAGTTTCATCTGACATGCGCAAATTCAAACTAGAGAGCCGTTCAATTTCTGTTTTTAATGCAAATCGTTCGCGTGCTTCGTTTTGATATGAAGTACTCACCTGCTCTTTAAATTCGGTGAGCTTCGTTTGCAGGGGCTTTAGTAAGGCATCTAAGCTGGTCGCATTTTGCTCAGTAAAACGCTTACTTTTATCTTCTAAAATTTCATTGGCTAAATTTTTAAATTGCGCAGTAAGAGCTTCTTTAGCCTCGTTGAGTGCTTCGATTCTAGCGACTGCTTGGCGGCGCTCAGAAGTTAATTCGGCTTCGAGTCGAATACTATTTTGAATCGCTAGATCACGCTCGGTACGCAGGCTTTCAATTAAGGAATTTTCAGAAAAAGTAAGGACCTGTTGATTTCTAAAAGCAGCTTTAAGGTTGAGGGCATAGACTAAAAGAGCTGCGCACAAGCCAACCAATAGACTAAATATAAGGAGGATAGGAAAATCTAGCGCCATGGCAATAGCTTACGCTAGTCGAGCCAGGCTTAAGGCTTGATCAATTTTTTGAGCTCACCGCTTTCATACATTTCAGTCAAGATGTCAGAGCCACCAATAAATTCGCCGTTGATATAGAGCTGAGGAATGGTCGGCCAATTAGCATATTGTTTAATGCCTTGGCGAATACCATCATCGTCAAACACATTTACGGTGTGCAGGTGCTCGACGCCACAGGCGCGCAAAATATTGATGGCATTACCAGAAAAGCCACACTGAGGAAACTGTGCAGTACCTTTCATGAATAACACCACTGGGTGGCTGGTAACAATTTCTTTAATTTGAGCTTGGGCGTCCATATTGATCCTTATTTATTACTTAATTTGATGTTTAGTTGTCGTTAATTACTTGGCCTAATTTTAAGACCGAATTGAAAATAGGGGTATTTAGCTACTTTTATTTACGGGCACTGACTACACGAGGATGGCCAGCTAGGTCGGCATAGGATTGTACGGCACTGAGACCAGCCTTTGCCATTATGGCAAGCACAGCTTCTAACTGATCATAGCCATGCTCAACTGCAAGTAAACCCTGGGGGCGTAAAAAGTGGGAAGCCCCGTTAATAATTTCACGTAGACAAGTTAGGCCATCATCGCCATCGCTCAAGGCTCCCAGGGGTTCAAAGCGGAGATCGCCCTGCTGTAAATGGGAATCACCTGCTTGGATGTAGGGCGGATTACTGAGAATAAGGTCAAAAGTATCTGCGAAGTGGTCGCGCGGTAAAGCCTGATACCAGCTACCTGCTAAAAATTGGATGCTTTTGGCCAAATTCAGGCGGTCTGTATTTAGCTTAGCAATGGCTAACGCTTCTACCGATGCATCGGTGGCCATAATCTGTACTTGGTTTGAATGTTCATTTAAGCCACGCAAGGCCGCGGCAATAGCTAACGCAATTGCGCCCGAGCCAGTTCCTAAATCAAGAATTTGCAGCACTGGGTTAGGCTTTTTTTCACGCAGTAGAGTAATTTCACTAAGCGCTAAGTCAACCAATAATTCAGTTTCTGGCCGTGGTATGAGTACTGCGGCAGTCACCGTAAGCTCAATTTGATGAAAAGAGCGTGTGCCAATCAGGTAAGCAATTGGCTCACCAGCGCTACGTTTGGCTTCGAGATCATGCCAAGCTGCTAAAAAATCCTGAGTAAGTGGCATCTCGGCACGGCTGATCAAGGCCGATTTAGGCAACTGAAAATGGAGTGCAAATAAATATGCCAGTAAGCTACGCGCTTCAGCGGCAGGTAAATCAGTTTTGCTCAGTAGCGCGTGAATAGTTGACATAAGACGAATTAATTACGGCTTAATTATCACCAAGGGCTGCCAATAGCTCGGCCTGATGTTCGGTAGCGAGGGCATTCATGAGGTCACCCAAATCGCCATCCATCATCGCATCAATTTTATATAGGGTGAGATTAATGCGATGGTCGGTAATTCGACCTTGAGGAAAATTGTAGGTACGAATACGATCACTACGGTCGCCCGAGCCAATGAGTGATTTGCGTGTTTGCGCTTCGTGTTGATGGTGCTCACGTTGGCGTGCATCCATAATGCGCGCAACAAGTACTTTCATGGCTTGATCTTTGTTACGGTGCTGGCTTCGATCATCTTGGCATTCAACCACAATACCTGTGGGTAGGTGGGTAATGCGTACCGCTGAATCGGTTTTATTAATATGCTGCCCACCAGCACCAGATGCACGAAAGGTGTCGATACGTAAGTCGGTGGGATTAATTTTTACTGCCTCAATTTCATCTGCT
This sequence comes from Polynucleobacter meluiroseus, assembly GCA_945878885.1. GTDB lineage: Bacteria > Pseudomonadota > Gammaproteobacteria > Burkholderiales > Burkholderiaceae > Polynucleobacter > Polynucleobacter meluiroseus_C. The sequence goes on from CAMCUP010000004.1 coordinate 28,523, forward strand.
TCAGGCATAACTGCCACCGTACAGGCTGAGGTGTGGATTCGCCCTTGCGTTTCTGTTTGGGGTACGCGTTGTACGCGGTGTCCTCCAGATTCAAATTTCATACGGGCATAAACCGACTGGCCAATTAAACGTAAGACGACCTCTTTATAGCCACCTAAATCGGATTCAGCAGCGCTGACTACTTCAACTTTCCAGCCCTGACGTTCTGCAAAACGGGTGTACATCCGCAATAAATTACTGGCAAAGAGCGCGCTCTCATCACCGCCGGTACCAGCACGAATTTCGAGAAAGACATTGCGCTCATCGTTTTCATCCTTGGGTAAAAGTAGAGTTTGCAAGCTAGCTTCCAGCTCAAGCATTTGATTAGCAGCTTGTTTTTGTTCTTCATCGGCAAAAGTTTTCATTTCAGGATCAAAGCGTATTTCTTCAGCAGCCTGAAGATTAGCTTCAGCTTGACGATAAAAACCAAATTGTTCAACTACAGTAGCAATTTCAGCGTGTTCACGCGTCAATTTGCGATAGGAGTCCATGTCCTTGGTTGACTCAGATGAAGTTAAGAGAGAGTTGAGCTCAGCCAAACGGGTATCAAGATACTCCAGCTTAGCCCGCATGCTGGGTTTCATCTAATGTTTTGGCTTGGCTGGTTTGAAATCGCTAACGGAGTCTGATTGGTTATCTGTGCTAGAGCTTACAGCATGCGCTAGGAAAAGTTTTGGTAAGAGTTTAATCAGGGCATCCCGTTCTGCGCCATTAGCGTGTTGCAAGGCATGCAATGAACCATGTAAAAATTTATTGGTTAAGCCTTGTGCCATCAAATTTAAAACCTCGAGTGGATCATCGCCACGCATCAAGCGCTTCATTGCACGCTCTAATTCAATTTGCCGCAGATGTTCACCGCGTTGTTGAATATCTTGAATCAAGGGCACTGCATCGCGCCCTTGTAACCAATGCATAAAATTACCCACCCGATCAGTGATGATAGCTTCGGCTTGATCAACTGCCGCTAAGCGGAGTGAGGCACCAGTTTGAATCATTGCGCCAAGATCGTCAACAGTATATAAATACACATCGTTGAGGCGAGCGATTTCGGGTTCAAAATCACGTGGGACTGCGAGATCGATCATCACCATGGGTTTGCGTCGTCGGAGTTTGAGAGCGCTCTCAACCATACCCAAGCCAATAATCGGCAATGAACTGGCGGTGCTTGAAATGATAATATCAAAATCGTGTAGTCGGCTTGGCAACTCAGATAAGCGTAGTGTTTCAGTTTGTATGCCTTGTGCAGAAATTGCATCTGCTAACTCTTGTCCACGTTCGAGGGTACGATTAGCTACGGCTGCAAGTGCCGGTTTTCGGGCTACAAAATGAGTAGCACATAGCGAGATCATTTCACCAGCACCAATAAATAAAATTTTTTGTTCCGAGAGTTTTTCAAAAATTCGTTCAGATAGGCGTACTGCGGCTGCCGCCATCGAAATTGAATGGGCGCCAATTTCAGTTGAGCCGCGCACTTCCTTGGCCACAGCAAAAGTTTTCTGAAATAACTGATTGAGATACGTGCCCAAGGTGCCAGCTTCATTAGCAGAGCGGACCGCCTCTTTCATTTGCCCCAAAATTTGGGTTTCACCGATTACCATCGAATCAAGACCACAAGCCACTCGAAAGACATGCCTTACTGCATCCGATTGCGGTAGTGAGTAGAGGTGTGGCTCTAAAGTGCTAGGAGCCAATTTTTGGCTTCTTGCCAGCCAATCGAAAGTGGCAGTGTGCAGTAGTGTTTCAGATTCAGCATCATTAGCGGCGCAATAGAGCTCAGTGCGGTTACAGGTCGATAAAATGGTTGCTTCGGGCAGGTGAGCGCTATTTACGCTACTGAGATAGGAGCGTAAATCAAGGAGCGCATCTTGGAGAGATTCAGGATCAAAAGCCACCTTTTCCCGAACTGCCACTGGCGCTGTGTGATGATTGATGCCTAGTGTCAGCAGCTTCATGTTGATGATTATAGATATGATGGCGTTATTAATGGGGATAGTAATGGGGTTTTTAGCTTTTCTGTTGCTCGGAGGCGCGGTTGGCTGGTCAGCCTGGTATTTCTATCCCACAGCAAAAACTACACCGAGCCATGGCCTCAAGCGGCTAAAACCAATTATGGGTGCAAGCATTGCTGGTTTTATTGGGGCTTGGGCCGGCTCTTTTTTAGCCTTGCTTTGTGGCCTAGTAAAACCAGGTCAAATGCTCGAATGGTTGATTGCTATCTTAGCAGCGTGGTTGGTGGCAGCGGTTTACACGGCCTTTACGCAGTAGCCCAGGTAATTTCTGCCTTACCAAGGTTTTTAAGCCATTGATTTGTTTGGATAAAATGCCCGCAACTGGCCATATTGCCAGGCTGTAAAAAAGGCTTGGTGGTTTTATAAACCCCTAGGCCTGAGGGATGAGAGGCCTGCAAAATGGCCGAACATTTTGTAGGATCCGACGATTCAATCAAGGGCAATTTAGATTGGGCATGAGCGCCCCATAAAAGCCAAACTAAATTAGGACGTTGCTGTACTAATTGACAAATAAGTTGATCAATTAGGCTATTCCAGCCCAACTGTGTATGGCTAGCTGGTTCACCCAGTCGCACGCTCAAGGCTGTATTGAGGAGCAAGACCCCTTGGCGTGCCCAATCGGTGAGGTCGCCATGTGCTAGAGGACCAAATCCTTCAAGCACAAGGGCTTTACTAATATTGCGCAATGAACTGGGAAATTGCTTAGAGCGCGGCGAAATCGTAGCGGGAATCGAGAATGCAAGTCCTTGCGCCAAACCTGGTGAGTGATAGGGGTCTTGGCCCAAAATGACCGCCTTAACTTGGTCGACTGGGGTAAGTTGCAGGGCCTTAAAAAAAGCTTCGGGAGGCGGGCAAATGGTTTTCGGATAGCAATCGATTTCAGCATGAAGGCGAGCTTCTAAATTGTGCCAGGCGGGTGTCTGTAAATAATCATGCAACAACGCTTGCCAAGCCAATGGAATAGCCTCAGTTAAATTTCTCATTGCTAGGCAGTAATTGATATTGGGCAATTGGCTCGGGCATTTTTAGTTGTAAGCGTGCCTCATGCTCAATATCTTGGCGAAAATAACGGATCCGTATTCGCTCACCAAGTATTAATTGTCCAAGAATTTGGTTCCAGCGAGGTACGGTCACACGTTGTTCATTAATGCTGATTAGCAAATCGTGAGGTGCGAGGCCAGCAATTTGCGCAAAACCCCCTTCAAATACGTGAGTAATTTTGAACCAGCCCTGCACGTCAACAAAACGTAAGCCAAAATCAAGCTTAAGTTGTTCGGTCTGAGAAAAAGTTTTTAGTTTGACTCGCACAAAGTTTGGATCAAACCATTCCTCTAAAGGAATATCTTCAGTACCAAAAATATAACGCGCTTTAAATTCTTTCCATGGCTTCGCAAATTCAGGGCCTAAGAGCACCAATACAATTGCATCAAGCCCGTCTTCAGGGACACCTTTTTGGGTGCGGCCATGCCATTTCCAGAGTAAGCGCAAGGCGTCATCTAATGATTTTCTTTGTTGCGAAAAGTGACGAATTAGTAAATCCAGCCCCAAAGCTAGCAATGCCCCCTTGCCGTAATAACTAACGACAGCATTGGGAGTATTTTCATCGCTTTGATAGTATTTTGTCCAAGCGTCAAAAGAGCTATCGGCTAAGCTTTGTTTATGTCGCCCTGCGCCGCGCAACACCCCATTCCAATTATTGGCGACACACTCGAGATAGACTTTAAGAGAAATACGCTTACTACGTAATAGTAGTAAATCATCGTAGTAACTGGTAAAGCCTTCAAACAGCCACAGTAAACGGGTATGAATCCGCTGATCTAAGTGGTAAGGTTGAAATACTTTTGCTTGAATGCGTTTAACTAACCAAGCATGAAAATATTCGTGACTACATAAACCCAAAAATTCGCGGTAAGTCGTTTCATCGAGATTTGCATTGATTTGCGGAATTTGATCGCGTCGGCAAAGTAAGGCCGTACTATTTCGGTGCTCAAGTCCGCCATAGCCGGCAAGCAAGGCATTCACTAAAAAAGTGTAGTTACTAAAGGGCGGTTTTTGTGTTTTCGGTTCAAAAATTTGAATCGCTGCATTACAGATGGCTTGTAAATCAGTACCAAGTCGCTTGGCATCAATTTCGAGTCGACATCCTTGTATGGCCATGGTGTGCGGTACGCCGCCAGCTTTCCAGCGCACGAATTGAAATTGACCCAGCGCAAAGGGGTGATCCAATAAATCATCATAGTTGCGCGCCAAATAAAATCCAAATCCTTGTGGATCAAGTTTGGCACTAGTCAGTGTAGTTTGGACTTGCCAGTCGTTCGCTTGCTTTAAAGTTTGTGCCGGTGGCACCAATATGAGTGAGCACGGAAGATCAGTTTGACCAAGCACGGCCAAACAAAGACTGCTGGCGTTAAAAAATCCACGGTCTTGATCTAGGTAGGCGCTTCGTACTGAAGAATCAAAGGCGTAAATTGAAGCATTGACTTCTACTGGACCATCGACGGGGGGTAGTCGCCAACGATCATTATCTAGGCGCTCTAATTTTAATGGCTTTAGGCTAGAGCCCTTTTTAGCAAAGGCCTCTAAAAATTCAATGTGTTTGCTAAAGTCGCGAATAAGATAGCTGCCTGGAATCCAAGCTGGCATTTGAATGATTTGCCCTTCGGGATGTGGCTTAAGAATTAGTAAATTTACCTGGAAATGATGGCCGATTAAATCTGCAGGCCAAATGGTGTACTGAATTTCAAAGGGTTCATCATCATTTATGGGTGAATTGGTGAGGTGAGTAGACATAGCTCTGCGTTTGGCGCTTACTTTAAAGTGGCCAATTTTTTCTCAATATCGCTAACTTGAGCTGCACCTGGAATACGTGTTCCATCAGTAAAAAATAAAGTTGGCGTACCGGTGACAGAATAGGTTTTGGCCAGTGCCTGATTTTTTTCGATTGGCGTTGTGCAATCGCTTTTGCCCGTAGGCGAAACGTCCTTAATCATCCAGTCATGCCAAGCCTTTAATGGATCAGCCGCACACCAAATTTGTTTTGATTTTACAGCAGAGTCAGGTGAGAGAATGGGCGTTAAGTAGGTATAGATGGTTATATTATCTAAAGATTGGATAGCTTTTTCAAGGCGCTTACAGTAGCCGCAATTAGGATCAGCAAAAATCGCAAGCTGCCTACTTCCGTTACCGCGCACATCTTTCAAGGCATTACTTGGTGCTAGATCGGCCCAGCGAATGCGATTTAAATCAGACTGACGAATTTCTGTCAGATTTTTACCGCTGGCTATTTCAATGAGATTACCTTGAATTAAATACTTGGTATTGGCATCGGTATAGATAATTTCATTACCCACCTGAACTTCATAAATGCCAGCAACTGGGCTGGTAATCACCCCTTTCACATTTGCAGCCGAACCCAACTTTTTTTGTAGATCCGCTTTAATGGCGCGTTCAGCACTGCCAGAGCCGATGATCGCACTAGGGGCAGTTGGCACACTTGGAGTAGTCCCTGTACTTGGCGCAGTTGTTTTACTGGGAGCACTTTGCGCACTTACTTGCGCAATAAATAGCGAGAGTAGCAATGTGCACCAAAAATTACTTATATATGGTGTAGCAAAAATCTTATTCAAAGTGAGTTTCTCCTAAGGCTTGATGAATTAAACGGCGTTTTAATAAATGACTGCGGTTAACAAAGCCTAGCCCCCAGTTACGAAGACCCTGTTCAAAGCTACTTTGAGCGCTAAAAAGTTTTTTCAACCGATCAGTTAACCAAAGTAAGGCACTAGTATCGCCTTGACGCTGTCGTTCATAGCGACGCAACAAAATAAGGTCGTTAATCTGGCGAAAAGATTCGCGCTTTTCCAGCACATGTAAGAGCCTGGCCACATCACGCAAGCCTAAATTAAGGCCTTGTCCTGCCAAGGGGTGCATAACATGCGCCGCATCACCCACCAACACTACTTGAGGGTTAAGCGCTGGACCAATCAGTTGGGCTGCACGAATTTTGCTTAAAGGAAATGCTGCTGGTTGAGAATTCAAATGAAGGCTTCCTAAGGTAGCAACGATTGCGCCATGTGCCACTTCGGCAAATTGGGCTACCCAACCCGCCTTATCTAGGCTTAATAGCGTAGCAGCATTTTGTGGAGATGTAGACCACACCATCGAGACCTGTTTGCCAGGTAATGGCAACATGGCAAGAATATCACCGTTACCTAAAAACCATTGATAAGCAGTTTCAAGGTGCGGGTATTCACAAAGCCAATTTGCGACCACTGCACTTTGTTGATACTCATCTTGTTTGACAGTAATGCCTGCCAAATCACGAATATATGAGCGCGCACCATCTGCACCTACCACTAACTTGACGCTAATTTCTGCATGGTTATCAAGGATTAGTTTGACTTCTGAGTCAGCAAATTCTAGTTGGCTAACAAGGGCATCAACCTGCTCGAGTTTATTTTGAAAGCGGCTGGCCTGATCAAGCGTATGTTCAATTAAATTAGCCTCACCAATCCACGCTAGTTGTGGCGTACCAGCCTCAAAAGCTGAAAAATGCAGTTGATCTTGGGGGCCGTTGCGATCGCCAAAAATACGCATTTCTCTAACGACTTGTAAGCGATTTAATTCAAGCGCATCCCAGATCTGAATTTTCTTGAAGAGTGCTTGGGTGCTGGGTGAAAAAGCATAAATGCGTTGCCCCCATTGACCTGACTCAGGTGCTAGTAATGGCTGATTCTGCACCGGTGCAATGTGAGCGACAGAAAGCCCAAGTTGCGCTAATCCCAGGGCACAAGCTTTGCCAGTCAGCCCAGCTCCAACGACGGCAATATCAAATTGACGTGGCTTAAAAGAGGGCGGCAAAGAGGGCATAACCTGATGATAGCGAAAAAGCCCCTTTACAATAGCCCTATGTCTTTAAAATGTGGCATCGTCGGCCTGCCCAATGTCGGCAAATCAACTCTATTTAATGCGCTTACCAAAGCTGGTATTGCGGCAGAAAATTACCCTTTTTGCACCATCGAGCCCAATGTAGGCATTGTCGAAGTGCCCGATCGTCGCTTGCAAGGGCTAGCGACGATAGTTGTGCCAGAGCGTATCTTGCCGGCGGTAGTCGAATTTGTCGACATTGCTGGCCTAGTAGCGGGGGCCTCAAAAGGCGAGGGCTTAGGCAATCAATTTTTAGCTAATATTCGCGAGACCGATGCCATTACCCATGTAGTGCGTTGTTTTGAAGATGCAAATGTGGTTCACGTGGCGGGCAAGATTGATCCGATTTCCGATATCGAGGTGATCGATACCGAATTGGCTTTATCTGACTTAGCAACAGTCGAAAAAACCCTTAATCGCTCGAGTAAAGCAGCAAAATCGGGCAATGACAAAGAGGCAGCTGCACTAGTTGCAGTATTAACTAAAGTTCAGGCTCAGCTTGATTTAGCTAAGCCAGTACGCAGCATGGTATTAAGCGAGGATGAAAAAGCGCTTATAAAACCAATGTGTTTAATCACCGCCAAGCCGGCCATGTATGTTGCTAATGTCAAAGAAAATGGGTTTGAAAATAATCCTTATTTAGACGCTGTTAAAAATCATGCGGCTAAAGATGGTGCGCCGGTAGTGGCAGTGTGCGCAGCGATAGAGGCAGAAATTGCCGATTTAGATGAGGCAGATAAAACCGAATTTTTGACTGACCTTGGCATGAGTGAACCTGGCTTAGATCGGGTGATTCGTGCGGCATATTCTCTATTAGGCTTGCATACCTATTTCACTGCTGGTGTGAAAGAGGTGCGCGCTTGGACAATCGCTGTGGGCGCTACTGCTCCCCAAGCAGCAGGGGTAATTCATACCGATTTTGAGCGTGGATTTATTCGGGCACAAACCATTTCTTTCGCTGACTTCATCCAATATAAGGGTGAGGCTGGCGCCAAAGAGGCTGGCAAAATGCGCGCTGAAGGCAAAGAGTATGTCGTTAAAGATGGCGATGTACTGAATTTTCTCTTTAACGTTTAAGTAAATAATTGGCTTAGGGCAACACCTGGTTGGGGTGCCCGCATAAAAGCCTCGCCAACTAGAAACGCATTCACTCGATTGGCTCTCATCAGCTCTACGTCACAGCGCTGCAAAATTCCCGACTCGGTCACAATGCGCTTGTCGCTAGGAATATTAGGAAGCAAATCGAGTGTCGTTTGCAAAGACACATGAAATGTTTTTAAGTTGCGATTATTAATTCCCAATAAAGGCGTTTTTAGTTGCAAGGCTAAATCAAGCTCAGCACCATTGTGTACCTCAACTAAGACATCGAGCCCTAATTCGTGTGCACAAGATTCTAAATCTTGCATTTGTTTAAGGTCTAATGCTGCCACGATGAGTAAAATGGCATCGGCACCCATTGCTCTAGCTTCATAGACCTGATAAATATCAATAGTAAAATCTTTCCGTAAGACTGGTAAGGTACAGGCTGCCCGCGCTGTCTCAAGATAGGCGGTACAGCCTTGAAAATAATTAACATCAGTTAAAACCGATAAACAAGCGGCACCATGTTCTGCATACGATTTGGCAATTGCACTGGGATCAAAATTCTCTCGTAGTACCCCCTTGCTAGGGCTCGCTTTTTTTATTTCAGCAATGACAGCAGAACTGCCGGTCAAAATTGTATGTTCAATTGCTTGGGTAAAGCCGCGGGGCTGAAAGTCGGCATTACTTTGCTGGCGTTCGACTAGAGACCGCAATTGGGCAAGCGTAACAAGCGCTTGCGCAGTAAAGACTTCTTGGCGTTTAGTGGCCACAATCGTAGTGAGAATATCGCTCATAATAAATTGAACTAATACTTAATTAGTGTTCTGCGTGGCAGTCACAAAAGCAGCCAGCTTATTTTGTGCCGCCCCAGTAGCAATCATTGTTTGCGCCAAGATAAAACCACTAGCGATATCGGGCACACAGTCTGCCGCATAAAGTGTAGCCCCTGCATTCAGACAAACAATCTCGCGCGCAGCATAAAAATCAGCACTAGCAGTGGGGTCTAAAACACCCAAGATAATCGCTTTTGATTCAGCAGCATTAGCCACTTGAAAAGTACTTGTCGGTCGGAGTTTTAAACCAAATTCAGACGGATTAATTTCATACTCACGCACTTGACCATCTTTTAATTCGCCAATTAGGGTTGGTCCTTGCAAGGAAATTTCATCTAAGCCATCGCGACCATAGACAACTAAGGCGTGTTTCATGCCTAAATTTTGTAAGACCCGAATTTGAATTCCGACTAAGTCTGGATGAAAAACACCCATCAGCATATGCTTAGCATTAGCAGGATTGGTAAGGGGTCCTAATATATTAAATATAGTGCGAACCCCTAATTCCTTTCTAACAGGACCAACATTTTTCATGGCAGGGTGGTGGTTTGGCGCAAACATAAAACCAGTCCCAAGGTTTTCAATGCATTGCGCTACTTGCGCTGGCGAAAGTTGTAAATTAACGCCGAGAGCTTCGAGTACATCGGCGCTACCCGATTTACTACTCACACTACGGTTTCCGTGTTTAGCAATTTTTGCTCCAGCTGCTGCGGCTACAAACATAGCTGCTGTAGAAATATTAAAAGTTTGCGCGCCATCACCACCCGTGCCCACTACATCGACTAAATGATCTGCTTGGGCAACTGCCACGGGCGTGACAAACTCACGCATCACTTGGGCAGCGGCCGTAATTTCGCCAACAGTTTCTTGCTTGGCACGCAAGGCAATCAAAAATCCTGTGGTTAGCACAGGCGAAAGTTCTCCTGCCATAATCAAGCGCATCATTGCCAGCATTTCGCCATGACTCAGTTCGCGCTGGTCAAGGCAGCGTTGGATAGCCTGTTGTGGTGTGATCGAAGAATTCATCTAGGTTTACTTAAATAGTTAAGCGCTAAGCCGTAAAAAGTTTTTTAAAAGGGCATGGCCTTGCTCCGACAAGATTGATTCAGGATGAAATTGCACCCCTTCAATTAAATGTTCGCGATGTCGTACTCCCATAATTTCGCTATCGGCCGACTCGGCAGTAATTTCTAAGCATTGCGGTAGAGTTGATCTTTCAATGGCTAGGGAGTGATAACGGGTGACGGTAAAGGGGTTAGGCAAATTAGAAAAAACGCCAGCACTAGTATGGTGAATTAAGTCGGTTTTACCATGCATCACTTTTTGTGCCCGAATCACCTTGCCACCAAATGCCTCGCCAATGGCTTGATGACCAAGACAGACACCTAGAATTGGAATTTTGCCCGCATAGGCTTGGATGGTCGCAACTGAAATACCTGCTTCATTAGGGCTACAAGGCCCAGGCGAAATACAAATCCGCTTTGCTCCTGTTTGCGCGATATCAGCGATACTAATTTCATCATTACGCACGACCCTTACTTCTTCACCCAATTCAGCAAAGTACTGCACCAAGTTATAGGTAAATGAATCGTAGTTATCAATCATCAAGAGCATTGAGACCCCCTTGGACTAAATCAGCTGCCATTAAAACTGCACGCGCTTTGGCTTCAGTTTCACGCCATTCTGAGTTTGGATCTGAATCGGCTACCACCCCAGCACCAGCTTGTGAATGGAGAACTCCATCACGAATAATGCCGGTTCGAATCGCAATCGCCACATCCATGTCGCCCGTAAAAGAAAGATAGCCAACTGCGCCACCATAGATACCACGTTTGACAATTTCCATTTCATCAATAATTTCCATCGCCCGTATCTTCGGGGCGCCTGATAAAGTACCGGCTGGAAAAGTAGCGCGGAGTACATCCATATTACTCATCCCCTTTTTTAAGGCGCCTTCGACTGAGCTCACAATGTGCTGTACGTGAGAGTATTTTTCAATCACCATTGATTCAGTTACTTTAACCGTACCGGTTTGCGCAATGCGACCTACATCATTACGAGCTAGGTCGATTAGCATGACATGTTCGGCAATTTCCTTAGGGTCTGCTAATAGCTCACGCGCTAAGCACTCGTCTTCTTCAGGTGTGGTGCCGCGTGGGCGTGTTCCAGCTAAAGGACGAATAGTGACTATTTTTTTTGTGTCACGGGGTTCTTGGCGGACTAATATTTCGGGAGAAGAACCCACTACCTGAAAATCGCCAAAATCATAAAAATACATATAAGGCGATGGATTTAAAGAGCGGAGTGCACGATATAGCTCGAGCGGTGAGTCGGTATAGGGTTTACTAATGCGTTGTCCAACGACGACTTGCATACAGTCGCCAGCTAAGATGTACTCTTTAGTTTTGCCAATGGCTGCCTCAAAATCGGCTTGCTTAAATTTGCGGATTAATGTAGTTTTCTTACTTGCTCCTGATGGCCGCAGAGTAATCGGCTTATCGAGTAGGCTACGTAATTCATGTAAGCGTTGCTGGGCCTGATCAAAGGCATTTGTTTGTGTGGGATCAGCATAAACAATCAGATAAATTCGTCCCAGTACATTATCAATCACCGCTAATTCTTCAGTGAGCAATAACTGAATATCAGGCAAACCTAACTCATCGGGTAATTGATGTTGCGCTAAGCGGGGCTCAATATAGCGCACAGTATCGTAAGCAAAGTAACCTGCTAAGCCACCGCAAAAGCGCGGCAACCCTGGTTTTAAAGCAACCTTGAAGCGCTTGAAATAACTATCGATAAAGTCTAATGGATTGTCGTAGTTGGTTTCTACAACCTCGCCATTCGTCATAATTTGCGTAATGGGTTGTCGGGGGCTACCAACCGTTTTAAGCAAGGTTTTTGCGGGTAAGCCGATAAAAGAAAAGCGTCCAAAACGTTCGCCTCCAATCACCGACTCTAAGAGGTAAGAATTTTTTTGGCCACAAGCCTGAGTAAGCTTAAGGTACAAGGAAACTGGTGTCTCTAGATCTGCAAGGACTTCTTCAATTACTGGAATACGATTAAAACCCGCCTGCGCTAAGGAGAGAAATTCGGTCTTTTGCATTACTGCTGACCCAACGCTTGGGCACATTCATTGCGCATTGCTGTAATAATTTCAGGATAGTTTGGTTTGCCAAAAATAGCCGAGCCAGCCACAAAGGTATCGGCGCCCGCCGCTGCAATCGCCCCAATGTTATCCACTTTAATGCCGCCATCAACTTCAAGTCGGATGGGTTTATTGCTGGTGGTGAAGTGCTCGTTAAGTATTTTACGGACACGGCTAATTTTCCCTAAAGTGCTGGGGATGAACCCTTGTCCTCCAAAACCAGGGTTAACTGACATCAATAACACCAAGTCAATTAGCCCCAAAAATGGCAAGAGGATTTCTATTGGGGTGGCTGGATTTAAAACTAAACCAGCTTGACAGCCGTTGGCACGGATGAGTTGCAGAGTTTTTGCCACATCGGCACTAGCTTCAGGATGAAAACTGATGAGATTAGCCCCCGCTTTTGCAAAATCGGGAATGATGCGATCCACTGGCTCGATCATGAGGTGGACATCGATCATGACCGGCTGACCGCCTTTTTGGGCATAGGGGCGTATAGCCTCACAAACTAAGGGGCCAATAGTTAAATTGGGTACAAAGTGATTGTCCATTACATCGAAGTGAATCCAGTCAGCCCCCCCCTTTAAAACGGCCTGAACCTCGGCTCCAAGGCAGGCAAAATCAGCCGATAAAATCGACGGGGCAATGAAGAGTGGGTTAATTTGACTAGCCATCCCTAGATTCTAGCTTGCAGTTGGTCCAAGGATAGAGCAGAATTCGTGCATGAAGACTCATGAAATCAGTATTACCGTGCGAACCCAGTATTTGCCCGAACAATCCGACCCTGATAATCGGCAGTTTGCCTTTGCTTACACCATTACGATTCGTAATCGTGGCCAAACCAGTGTGCAATTGATTGCGCGCCATTGGTTTATTACAGATGGTGATAGCGATGTACAGGAAGTACGGGGTTTAGGTGTAGTTGGCCAGCAACCCCTTTTACGCGCTGGTGAACAGTTTGAATACACCAGTTGGGCCACTTTGCCAACCCCCGCAGGCACAATGCGTGGGGAGTATTTCTGCGTTACCGAGGAGGCCCAGTTTTTTCAAGCGCCTATCCCTGAGTTTGCGCTAGTGATGCCTCGAACCTTGCATTAATTTGGGGCCTAGTCTTTGCGCCCCGAGCCGGTCCAAAAAACAATGAACAGCAAGAGGCAGAGGGCTAATAAGGCCTCCAGCAGAAATAACAACGTTGGGTATTCATCAAATAAATTAGCAAGCATGGCATTTTTCAATTTCTTTAGTATCTTAGCCTGTCTAGGGGTGTTACTGCTTTCGGCTTGTTCTTCGACCCCGCCTACTCGCCCAGTAATGGGCAATTTAAATACTAGTAGTAGTTCAACGGGTAGTTTGTCAAGCGCGCCATTTAAATCAGTGATTACGGGCTTTAAGGCAGTCGACTGGCAGCAAATTGCTGGTTGGCAAACGGATGATTTAAGGCAGGCTTGGCCAGCATGGTTAAAAAGTTGTGAAGCTTTGCGTAAACGCAAAAGTGAACTGCAATGGGCGCAAGTTTGCGCTCGGGCAGAAACACTTGCCCCGCAAGACACGCCGGCAATTAGACGCTATTTTGAAAACTATTTTCAAGCCTATGAAACTTATGCTTTAAATAATAATAATAATTCAGGCTTAGTTACAGGTTATTACGAGCCAATTATGGATGGTTCCCGCCAGCGTATCCCAGCATTTACTGTACCCTTATATGCTTATCCAAAAGCGTGGCAGAGCGCGAAACCTAATCCTGCTCCTACGCGAGCTGAATTAATTAAGTCAAATAACTTAATAGGTAGCGAATTAGTCTGGGTGCAAGATCCAGTAGCAGCTGCATTTATGCAAATTCAAGGTTCAGGCAAGATTCGTTTAAACGATGGTCAAGTATTACGCTTAGGTTTTGCTGGCACAAACGATCAGCCTTTTAAATCATTTGCCCAATGGTTATTAAATCAAGGACTCATCACTCGTGGCGAAGCAACGATGCAAGGTATTCAACAATGGGCACGTAATAATCCCAACCGCGTTGAGGAAATGCTAAATGCCAACCCGCGCTTTGTGTTCTTTAAACTTTTACCAAGTAACGGGGCTGCCGACCTTGGTCCAATTGGCGCATTGGGAGTGTCGTTGACAGCTGAGCGCAGCATAGCAGTTGACCCACGGGCCTTACCACTAGGTGCCCCAGTGTTTTTGGCCACTACCGAGCCAGCAAGTTCACAAACCTTACAGCGCTTAGTCATGGCGCAAGATACGGGTACAGCGATTGTTGGTGCAGTGCGGGCAGATTATTTCTGGGGCAGCGGTGATGGTGCTGGAGAAAGAGCCGGACGGATGAAACAAGCAGGTCGAGCTTGGCTTTTATTGCCCCGTTAAGCCAAAAAACGTTGCGCTAGCTTAACCCAGTAATTAACGCCTACTGGAATTAATGAGTCGTTAAAGTCGTAGGATGGATTATGTAAATGACACGGCCCCATACCGTGGCCAACAGCGCGGTGATCACCATCGCCATTACCCAGGAAAACATAACAACCAGGTTTTTCTAAAACCATAAAAGCAAAATCTTCTGCACCCATGGTGGGATCAATCTGCGCATCGACATGCCCAGCGCCAACTAGATCGGTCATTACACTCACTGCAAAATCAACTTCTTGTTGATGATTAATCAGCGGTGGGTAGCTACGGATAAATTCAATTTTTGCGCTACAGCCAAAGGCGCTTACCACACCCTGGGTAATTTCACGTAATCGCGTTTCAATGAGATCAAGCACCTCGAGTGTGAAGGTGCGTACTGTGCCACCAATAAAAGCACTATCAGGAATCACATTACTTGTTTCACCCGCATGGAATTGGGTAATGGATAAAACTGCGGCATCAACCGGCTTTTTATTGCGGGTGATGATGCTTTGTAAGGCTTGAACTACATTAACGCCAGCTAGCACGGGATCAGCACTATTGTGCGGCAAGGCAGCATGCCCACCGCGGCCCTTAACAGTAATTTGAAAGGCGTTACTTGAGGCCATCATTGGGCCGGCGGTTACGCCAAAATCGCCCACAGGAATACCGGGCCAATTATGCAAACCAAAGACTGCATCACAAGGAAATTGTTTGAAGAGCCCATCTTTAATCATTTCACGAGCTCCACCGCCACCTTCTTCCGCGGGTTGAAAAATAAAAATAACACTACCCTTAAAGTCGCGGTGATTGGATAAATATTGGGCTGCACCTAAGAGCATGGCGGTATGGCCATCATGTCCACAAGCATGCATCTTGCCAGGATGACGCGAGGCATGCGCAAAAGTATTATGTTCTTGCAATGGTAGTGCATCCATATCGGCGCGCAGACCAATCATTTTGCCGGGACCAAGTTCACCATCTAAACGACCAACTACACCCGTTTTGCCCATGCCACGAACAATGGGAATACCCCAGCTTGAAAGTGCCTCGGCAACCAAGTCAGAAGTTAGCTTTTCTTCAAAGCGCAGCTCTGGGTGAGCATGAAGATTGCGCCGAATAGCCTGTATCTCATCTGCGCAGCCAAGGATCTCTGGAAGTAGTTGCATAGTTTCATCTTAGCCGAAAGCAAATGACTATGCTTTTTTTAGCTTTTATTTAGGTAGTTTGGCTTATTTAAGGCAAATTTAGCGACTTCATTGCAAATTCTAAGGCTGGCAAACTATAAGGAGCTGAGCTAATTTTTTTCAAAGCGGGAGGTAAATAATCAATTATCCCCAGTAAGGGCTCAGCAATACGTTCTTTTAAGCTAGCAATGTTCTCATGCAGTAAGGGCATTTGCGGATCTAAGGTATTAGCCACCCAACCCGCCAATTTAAGACCCCGTTGTTCAATTGCGGCTACCGTGAGTAAAGCATGGTTAAGGCACCCAAGACGTAGGCCAACGACGAGAATGACGGGTAACTTGAGCGCCACAGCAAAATCGGCCAAATCAAATTCATCACTGAATGGCACTAGAAAACCACCGGCACCTTCAACCACAACTGCGTCGACTTGCTGGCTTAATTGTTGATAGGCAGCTAGCATCGTAGCGAGATCAAGTTCGATACCAAGTTGTTTGGCTACTAAATGGGGTGCTGCTGCTTGGTCAAGTTGGTAGGGGCAGACTATTGTTGCTGGCAGAGAAAGAGTCGAAGCTAGCATGAGTGTTTCTACATCTTCATTGGCTAACTGATTATTTTTATTACGATACATCCCTGCGGCTACTGGTTTAAAGCCTGCGACCCGTTGGTATTGTTGGCGTAAGCGCAAAATCATCGCACCTGCCACTAACGTTTTACCGATCTCGGTATCGGTACCAGTAATAAAGTAATGGCTAGCCATGTAATTTTTCTTTACTTGCCAACACCTTTAACTCAATCTGTTGCAAAGTGCTAATAAGTGCGCGCACTTCGACGACAGTGTGACTAGCTGAGAAAGTGACTCGCAAACGCGCGCTACCATTTGGAACAGTAGGAGGCCGAATGGCAGGTATCCAGTAACCTGCCTCACTTAGCAATTGAGCTACCGCAAGTGCTACCCTATTTTCACCCAATATGATAGGTTGAATAGCAGTATTGGAAGACATTTTTTCCCAACTAGAAAACACCATTTCAGCCTGCCAAATAGCAATTAAGTTGTAAAGCTGTTGGCGCCGCTGCTTACCTTCAGCCGAAGTAATCAGTTGCAGACTACTTAATAATGCATGTGCAATTGCGGGTGGTGTAGCTGTACTATAAATATAGGGGCGGGCTTTTTGTAAAATAAATTCGATTAAAGTGCTTTCGCCGCAAATGAATGCGCCACTAATGCCGGCGGCCTTTCCGAGAGTGCCAATATAAATAAGGCGCTGTGAATGTAGATCAAGCGCTTCTAAAATGCCGCAGCCTTCTTCACCAAGTACGCCAAAACCATGTGCATCATCGACGATCAGCAGAGTATCGTATCGCTCAGCTAAAGCAAGTAATTCAGTTATTGGTGCTAAGTCGCCATCCATACTAAAGACACCATCAGTCACAATTATTTTGAGCGTTGCTGAGTCAAGTTTTAGCTTGTGTTCTAAATCGAGCAGATCATGATGATCAAAGATGACGGTACTAGCCTTAGTTTGTGCTACTGCCAAGCGCACACCATCAATTAGCGAAGCATGATTGAGTTTGCCTGAATAAATTGTCGTTGAGCCTTTGGCAGAATCATTTTCTAAACTTGCTAAAGCCGTAATGGCACTTAGGTTAGCCAAGTAACCAGTACAAAAAAATAAGGCTTTGGCATGGGGAATATACGGTGCCTGCAGGGTTGCTAAAGCACGCTCTAAGTTTTCATGGGCGATGCTGTGACCACTAATGAGATGTGATGCCCCGCTACCTGCACCGTAGCGCTTTGCACCAGCGGCTAAGGCAGCAATTAAGTCAGGATGGTTGGCCAAACCTAAATAATCATTACTACAAAAGGCTTTTAAGCGTTGACCATTTACTAAAGGAGATGTTTCGCAGGGTGAATCAGTTGTGCGTAGGCTGCGTCTTAAGAAGTCTTGATCAAGTTCGGTGAGGCGGGCTTGGGCTTTATTTAAGGCGTACATATCAGTTCGCTATTCGACCATCTAAAGTTTTTTCGTAGGCACTACGAATTTTGTCAGACATCATTTGAGTTTCTGCCGTACTAAGGATGTAGGGCGGCATTACATACACCGTATTGCCGATTGGACGCACCAGTACACCCGCTTGTAAACCTTGCTGAAATAGTTGGGGGCCGAAGGAGGCAGTTAAAGACGCGGCATGAAGCGTAGTATTTTTGACATCAAAAGCTAAAATCATGCCTTGTTGGCGAAAGTGCTCAATCCGCTCATCTGCTTTAGCCCAAGCAAAAACACGATTTAATTCGCATGCCCGACCGATATTTTTTTCGAGCACTTGCTCACTAGAAAAAATTGCCAAACTAGCTAAAGCGGCCGCACAAGCAAGCGGATTGCCGGTATACGAGTGGGAATGTAAAAAACCTTGACGTACATCATCACGATAAAAAGCTTGGTAAATCTGCTCGTGCGTTAAAGACAGGGAAAGCGGTAAGTACCCCCCGCTAATACCTTTAGATAGAGTTAAAAAATCGGGCCAAATACCGGCTTGTTCACAGGCAAAAAAGTGGCCAGTACGCCCACAGCCTACCGCAATTTCATCGGCAATTAAGTGAATGGAGTAGCGATCACAGAGCTCACGCACCAGTTGTAAATAAGTAGCATCGTGCATGGCCATATGGCCGGCGCATTGCACTAGAGGTTCAATGATGAAGGCGGCTATATTTTCATGTTCGCGAGCAAATAATTCCGCTACGTCATGGGCCGCTCGCTGGGTTAATTCTGCAGGCGTTTCACCGGGTAGTGCTTGACGCAAATCGGGTGACATTACGGTATGTACGGTTTGGAGTAAGTCGCCATAGGCTTGTCTAAAAAGGGCGACATCGGTAACGGCTAGCGCACCTAAGGTTTCACCATGATAACTATTTGCCAAACAGACAAATTGACGTTTTTTTGTTTGCCCATTAATGCGCCAAAAATGATGGCTCATTTTTAGCGCGATTTCTACAGCTGAAGCGCCATCGGAAGCATAAAAAGCATGGCCTAAATGCCCCCCAGTTAAAGCACTCAGTTTTTCAGATAGCTCTATTACTGGAGGATGGGTAAAACCAGCCAACATCACATGCTCAATTTTTTCTAATTGCGCTTGAATCGCTTGATTAATTTGGTCATTCGCGTGACCAAAAAGATTCGTCCACCAAGAGCTAATCGCATCTAAAATAGCATTATTATTTGCATCGAAAAGCCATGGCCCTTTGCCATGGGTAATGGCTACTAAAGGAAATAATTCATGCTGCTTCATTTGCGTGCAAGGGTGCCAAACAGCGGCAAGACTTCGCTTGACCCATGCCTCAGCAGTATTGGTGTTTGTCATAAAGCTTATTTGAACACTAGTTTTTCTTTTCTGACAGATTGCTTTGCAGATCTGGTATGTTAATGCTCGGGGCAGCTATTGCCCTAAGGCACTTTTGGCTTTATTTATAGGAAGTAGATCACCATGACCCAAGCTCAAGCAAATACAAAACCACTAACCCAGTTTCAGTCAAAATCTCTGGCGAACAATTTCTCATCGAGCAGCACAATCGGTAAGCAAGGGATCTGGAGCCATGCGGCAGTGGCGACACTGTTTAATTTACCCTTGAATCAGCTAATTTGGCAGGCACAAGAAACGCATCGTGCTTATTTTCCCGATGGCGATATCGAACTGGCAACCTTGGTTTCAATTAAAACGGGCGGCTGTCCAGAAGATTGCGGCTATTGTCCACAAGCTGCGCGTTATCAAACTGGCGTTGAGGCCACTAAGTTAATGACCCTTGAGGCAGTGCTTGCGGCAGCACAAGCCGCAAAGGCCGCTGGATCAAATCGATTTTGTATGGGGGCTGCTTGGCGAGAGCCTAAAGATCGTGATATCGAAAAAGTAGTAGCCATGATTCGTGGTGTTAAGGCGCTTGGCCTAGAGACTTGTGCCACGCTGGGTATGTTAGAACCTGAGCAGGCCAAAACCCTCAGCGATGCAGGGCTTGATTTCTATAACCATAATCTCGATACCAGTGAAGATTTTTATTCTGAGGTAATTCAAACCCGGGTTTATCAAGATCGCTTAGATACAATTGACCATGTGCGGGCAGCGGGAATGTCGGTTTGTTGTGGGGGGATTGTTGGCATGGGCGAGTCGCGTGAACAACGGGTGGCTTTTTTGGCTCGTTTAGCCAATTTAAGTCCTTACCCAGAATCGGTGCCGATTAACCATCTTGTACCTGTAGTAGGTACCCCACTAGAGGCCCAAGTAGCTTTAGACCCTCTCGAATTTGTGCGCACGATTGCCGTAGCCCGCATCACAATGCCAAGCGCAAGAGTGCGTCTATCGGCTGGTCGTCAAGAGCTCGGTAGGGCCGTGCAAGCAATGTGTTTTATGGCAGGCGCAAACTCTATTTTCTATGGTGAGCAACTGCTTACTACCAGTAATCCTGAGGCAGAATATGACCGTGCTTTATTGGCCGACCTAGGGTTACAAGTCAAGGAAAGCTATAAAGCTGAGGTGGTAATTTAAATGACTAGTTGGTTTGACCGCTGTATTATTGAATTTGATTTAGCTTTGCGTTCAGTAGTCGGAGGCTCTGTAGCTCAGCGGCCAAACCCTGCAAATCTATCCTCAGGCGCAGCAGTTTTGCCGCAACTAGATCAACAAGAGCGTAATCATGCGGCGGGCTTAATGCGCATTAATCATGTTGGCGAAGTCTGTGCTCAAGCCCTGTATCAAGCACAAAAATTACTCGCCCGCGACCCCCAAATTGGCGCGATGTTAACCCAGGCGGGTCAAGAGGAATTAGATCATATGGCTTGGTGCGAAGAGCGACTAAGTGAGCTGGGATCTCACACCAGTTACTTAAATCCATTTTGGTATAGCGGGGCTTTTGCGATTGGATTGGCCGCCGGTTTAGCAGGCGATCGTTGGAGCCTTGGTTTTGTCGCAGAAACTGAAAAGCAAGTTGAGCGTCATTTAGACCATCATTTAAATACCTTACCTATGAACGATGAACGTTCACGTGCCATCGTTGACCAAATGCGTCTTGATGAAATCGAACATGGCCAGGCTGCTTGGCAAGCAGGCGCTCAAGCTTTGCCAGAGCCGATTAAAAAAACCATGGGCCTCGTTTCTAAAATAATGACTGCAACGGCTTACCGTATTTAAAACTGATTTAGATTAATACTGTATTTAAAAACAGTATATTAAGCGATTTTTAAGTATTATTAGCTTAAATAGCTAAGACATAATATGAAGTATATTTTCCAAGCCCTTGTTTATTTTAAGTATTTTATTCGCTTTAATTTCTTAAAAGAATTCGCTAAGTGATTGTAATCACTAGAGAATTTGCTAAAAAAACCCTTTAAAACACTTGACCCTAAGATACCTATCCTCTAAAGTGGGAGGAAGTGTGAAAAAGTGGGGTAATTTGTGTTTCAAGGCGCGTCAGCTCTTAATTTGGATGCAAAAGGTCGCATGTCGGTGCCGGCTAAGCACCGCGACGCGCTTTTATTGCAGGGCGACGGTCGCGTTACCCTAACCAAACACCCCGATGGCTGTTTATTGGTTTTCCCACAACCCGAGTGGGAGGCTTTTCGGTCGCGAGTAGCTCAATTACCAATGGATGCCCATTGGTGGCGTAGGATTTTTTTGGGTAATGCAGCAGAAATTGAGCTAGATGGCTCGGGAAGAATATTAATTAGTCCCGAACTACGAGCTGCAGCAAACATTGAGCGTGAAATTATTTTGCTGGGAATGGGTAGTCATTTGGAGTTATGGGATGCCCTAACTTATACCAGCAAAGAGCAAGCGGCAATTGCGCAAGGTATGCCAGAAGCCCTCAAGCAATTTACTTTTTAATGACGGGGCAACATGAACTATTCTCATCGCCCAGTTTTGCTGGCCGAGGCGGTAGCAGCGTTAAGCAGCAGCAAGTTCAGCAACAATGCAGTGCTAATCGATGGGACGTTTGGGCGCGGCGGCCATTCACAAGCTTTACTCAACTTGCTCAACTCCACAGCACGCCTCATTGCATTCGACAAAGATTTGAGTGCGCTTACAAGTGCAAAACAAATAAGCGATCCACGCTTCACCATCATCCACGGCAGTTTTGCGACGATGGCGCAGTATGCCAAGCCAAACTCAGTCGATGGCGTACTGCTCGATTTGGGAATCAGCTCGCCGCAAGTCGAAGAAGCGGTTCGCGGCTTTTCATTTCGACGAGATGGGCCACTCGATATGCGCATGGACACCTCTCAGGGCATCACTGCGCTGCAATGGTTGGAGCAAGCTAGTTGTGAGGAAATAACTGAAGTGATTAAGACTTATGGAGAAGAGCGCTATGCCCCAGCCATCGCCCGTGCGATTGTGGCTCTGCGTACCACCGAACAATTACCCAAAACAACCTTAGGTTTAGCCCAATTAGTTGCAAACGTTGTTCGGTCGCGCGAGCCAGGACAAGATCCAGCCACCCGAACCTTTCAAGCTTTACGCATTTTTATTAATCGTGAATTAGATGATTTACACCATGGATTAGAAGCCGCACTGGCACTCTTAAAACCTGGCGGTCGTTTAGTTGTCATTAGCTTTCATTCTTTGGAAGATCGTATTGTTAAGCAGTTTATGCAGTCCCATGCTACGGTGGTAATGCCACGTAAATTACCAATTCGCGCTAAAGATTTACCTCCCGCAGAGCTCAAACTTATTTCGCGAATTCGTCCTACCATAAATGAAATTGCAAGCAATCCACGTGCCCGTTCAGCCATTATGCGCGTTGCAGAAAAGCAGGCGCCTCAAATATGAATCGAGCAACCCTAAGCTTGCTAACTTTATTATTAATTTGTGCCTTGTCTTTAGTGGCCGCACAACAGAAAGCGCGCAAACTATTTATAGAAATTGAACGCGCACAAATGGAAGAGCGACGTTTAAATCAAGAGGCTCTGCGCTTGGAATACGATCAGCGTACCTTATCAAAATCAGCACGCATTCAAGATAGCGCTCGCAATCAATTGCTTATGCTACCGATTACACCAGACCGAACTT
Source organism: Polynucleobacter meluiroseus (assembly GCA_945878885.1). GTDB lineage: Bacteria > Pseudomonadota > Gammaproteobacteria > Burkholderiales > Burkholderiaceae > Polynucleobacter > Polynucleobacter meluiroseus_C. The sequence goes on from CAMCUP010000004.1 coordinate 51,174, forward strand.
TATATTTAAAGGAAGTCCCGTGAAGCCATTGGGATTTTCAACTTCACCCAATTTGGTGTTGCGCCTGCCAATGTGGCGCTCGCGGCTAATGTTATTTTTATTATTTTTTGCATTCATGATGCTGTTATTACGCGCCTTATGGATTCAAGGCCCTGGCAATGCTTTTTATGAAGCTAAGGCAATTAAAGGAACGCAACGTGAGCTTGAACTTTCGGCTAGCCGTGGAAAAATTTTAGACCGTAATGGTCAAGTAATTGCAACTAGTTTAGAAGCCAAGTCGATAATTGCTTATAACGATGCCGTGCCCGATGATCTAGCGCCAGTAAAAATTCGTCAATTGGCGCAGTTATTACAAATTAGTGAAAGCGAGTTACGTAAAAAATTACGTGACGAGCGTACGCAGATATTTTTAAAGCGCCAAGTTGAACCGCAAGTTGCTCAAGCTATTAAGCAGTTAGAAATACCGGGTATCGCAATTAATACGGTATATCGCCGTTACTATCCCGAAGGCGAGGCAATGGCACACGTAGTTGGTTTTACTAATGTTGAGGATCGCGGCCAAGAGGGTATGGAGCTTTCCTATCAGAATGATTTAGCTGGTCACTCGGGAAAACGAAAGGTTGTAGTTGATCGCTTGGGTCGCGTAGTAGAAGAAATGGCAATTTTGCAATTACCCCAAAATGGTAAAGATTTACAACTTTCCATTGACAGCAAAATTCAGTATTTAGCTTACAACGCAGTAAAAAATGCAGTTGAGCAACACCATGCCAAAGCAGGGGGGGCAGTGGTGATCGATGTGCAGACGGGCGAAATTTTAGCTTTAGCAAATTGGCCAAGTTATAACCCTAATGACCGTCGCCATTTAAGTGGTGAGCAATTAAGAAATCGAGTGCTTACCGATACTTTTGAGCCGGGCTCGACGATGAAGCCATTTACTGTTTCTGCAGCATTGGAAAAGGGTATCGTTCAGCCCAGTACTTCAATGGCAATTGGGGCTAAGTTTTTAGTTGGACCCAAACCCATTACCGATACCCATCCTTACGGAGTATTAACAGTTTCACAAATTATTCAAAAATCTAGTAATATTGGTACGGCTAAAATTGCCTTACAAATGCCGCCTAAAGATATGTGGGATTTGTATACTGCCGTGGGCTTTGGTCAGGCCCCAAAAATTGGCTTCCCTGGTGCGGTTGGTGGCACCTTGCACCCATATCAAAAATGGGTACCTACTGATCAAGCGCGCATTGCATTTGGATATGGCATCTCAACTTCTTTATTTCAGCTGGCCCGAGCATATTCTGTTTTTGCGCGTGATGGCGAATTGATTCCATTAACGATTGAGCGTAGTCCCGGATTAAAAACTGGCCCTCGTGTGATGTCTGCTAAAACCGCAATTGAAATGCGTGACATGCTCGAATTAGTTACCGAGCAGGGTGGTACCGCAACTAAAGCGCGTGCTGAAGGGTATCGAGTAGGGGGTAAGACTGGTACCTCCCATAAATTATCCGGCAAGGGCTATTCGGCCAATCAATATCGCGCTTATTTTGCTGGGCTAGCCCCTTTAAGTGCGCCTCGCATTGTGGTGGCCGTGATGATTGATGAGCCTACTCGCGGCAGTCACTATGGTGGTGATGTAGCCGCACCTGTGTTTTCGGCAATTGTCGGAGAGACGCTGAGAACCTTGCATGTTGTGCCAGATAGCACTGTCAAGCAAATGGCCTTAAAAGATTTTCAAATCATTGATCAGACTACACCGAACATCAGCGCCCAAAAAGTGGTGATGAAGCAATGAGAGTCACTGAATTGATGAAACCAATAGCAATCATCCAAACATTGCATAGTTTAGTAAAAACCGATGCAAGAATGACAGTAGATACGCGCCAATTACGTCAAGGCGATATTTTTTTGGCTTATGCAGTAGGTCATGGGCTAGCTAGAAACGATAACTGTCAATACATTGATCAGGCCCTTGCATTGGGTGCAGGTGCCGTGTTATTTGACCAAGCTGATATTGATCAAAGTAATCAAGCCCTATCTAGCGCTTATCGTAACCGTTTGGATTGCATTGCTGTTGCACAGCTCAGCAGACATGCTGGTGTAATTTGTGCACAGTGGTATGGTTTTCCAAGTCAGCAGATGAATGTGATTGGCGTAACGGGAACTAATGGTAAAACTACCGTGACCCAATGGTTAGCCCAAGCCCTAGATTCGCCAAAAAATAGCGTTGGCGAGCGTGCTGCCCTGATTGGCACCTTAGGTGTTGGCTTTGCTGGAGCCTTGGTTAAAACCGGCTATACCACTCCCGATGCACCCCGCTTGCAAACTGAGTTAGCGCGCCTACGTGAAAGGGGTGCTCAGTTTGTTGCCATGGAAGTCTCTTCGCATGCGCTTGAGCAACAGCGCGTTGCTGGAGTTGACTTTACTGCAGCAATTTTTACTAATTTAAGCCAAGATCACTTAGATTATCACGGCAGTATGGTTGAATACGCCGCAGCCAAGGCCGCCTTATTTCAACAAGCAGAATTACGGTACGCGATAATAAATTTTGACGATGTATTTGGTCGTGAATTAGCCATGCAACTATTGGCAAAAGAGGCTAGTAAAGAAAGTCTCCAAGTGTGGGGCTTTGCATTAAGCGCCCAAGCTTTCGCTGGCTTCGAAAAATTTGCTCAGCGCCTAAAGCGGGTACATGCCCAAAACACGCAACTGCAGCAAGCGGTATATAGCACTGAATTCGTCAGCGAAGGCAATGCCCCAGAAGCCGTTGTTGCTGCCGTACTTGGTGAGTTTAATCTGAGTAACTATTTAGCCGTCTGGACTACTCTACGTGCTTTGGGCTTTACGGGTGCTGAGGCGGGTTTACGCTTAAACCGAGTACAGCCTGTTCCTGGTCGCATGGAATTGATGCCTGTAGCTAAATCGCGCGAAGCAAAAGGGCCATTAGTAGTAGTTGATTACGCGCATACATCCGACGCATTAACAAAGGCCTTGCAAGCTTTGCGTCCGCTAGCTGTGCAGCGTGGTGGTCAACTATGGTGTGTGTTTGGATGTGGCGGCGATCGTGATTTAGGTAAGCGAGCGCAGATGGGTCTTGCTGCTTCGCTAGAGGCCGATCAGCTGATCTTAACTAGTGATAACCCGCGTTCGGAAGATCCTGAAAAAATCATTGCGATGATTTTGGCTGGAATGACCGCTCCAGTTAGTAAGTCGGGCGCGGCAGTATTAAGCATCATCGATCGAGCCGCCGCAATTCTTGCTGCAGTTCGTAATGCTCAAGTAAACGATGTCGTCCTAGTAGCCGGTAAAGGGCATGAGTCATGCCAAGAAATCCGCGGTAAACGCTTTGAGTTTTCTGACCAAGCCCATATTCAATTAGCGCTCGGAGATCGATCTTGAGTGCGGCAATGACAAATTTGGCCGCAATTCAGGCAATGCTGCCAAGCAGCCGCTTATTAAATATTACGTCTGCTGCTGCCGCGCAACTCAAAATCCAATGCATTGGAAGTGATAGTCGCCATATTACCAAGGGTGAATTATTCGTTGCCTTAAGTGGCGAGCGTTTTAATGCCCACCAATTTTTAGACGAAGTACAGCGCGCTGGGGCAAGTGCAGCTTTAATTAGTGATACTGAAAAATGCCCCAATAGCTTGCCAGCGGTCTGCGTCAGTAATACTCGTTCTAGTTTAGGGGTATTAGCAAAAGCATGGCGTGCGCACTATGCATTACCACTCGCTATCATCGCCGGCAGTAACGGTAAAACTACCGTGAAAGAAATGATCGCAGCTATTTTTAAGGTCGCAGTAGGAGATGCCAAAGTATTATTTACACAAGGTAATTTTAATAATGATATTGGCTTACCGTTAACACTTTTACGCTTACGTCCCGAACACGATTTAGCTGTGATTGAATTAGGGATGAATCATCCAGGCGAAACTGCCCAATTAGCCGGACTTGCACAAGCAACAATTGCTGTAATTAATAATGCACAAAGAGAGCATCAAGAGTTTATGGGCACCGTTGCTGCAGTGGCTCTAGAGCATGCGGCAGTCTTAGCTGCCTTACCAGCTAATGGCAGCGCAGTTTTTCCAGCCGATTCAGAATTTACTGCTCAGTGGCAAAGTGCTGCGCAGCATTGCAAAATAATTGACTTTGCTTTGCAGACCAACAAACCAGTTTCAGCTGCAGTAGTGGGACGGCTTTTAGAGAATGGCGCAATTGCCATAAAAACTGCACAAGGTCAAATCGAGGTGCGCTTAGTCACTCTTGGGCAACATCATCTGCTTAATGCATTAGCGGCAACTGCAGTTGGCCTAGCTGCCGGGCTTGAGTTAGAGCAGATTAAGCGCGGATTAGAGGGCTTTACTCCAGTTGCGGGGCGAATGGCGAGCAAATGGTTAAGTACCACTCGCTTACTTATTGACGATAGTTATAACGCTAATCCAGACTCAGTTCGGGCGGCAATTGAAATGCTACAAGAGAGCGGTAAAGAATCTTGGTTAGTGCTAGGCGATATGGGTGAGGTTGGTAATCAGGGGCCTGCTTTTCATCGTGAGGTAGGTGCTTATGCTGCTGCCTGCAAGGTACAACGTTTATTTGCGCTTGGTGAACAAAGCGCTTATGCAGTAAGTAGTTTTAATGCGCTCAAATTTGGTGCTCAACATTTTTCGAGCATGGCAGAGCTATGTTGTGCATTAAACCAAGAACTTGCCCTCACTAAAGACACAGACGCTTTGCAAATATTAGTGAAGGGTTCACGCTTTATGCAAATGGAACGGGTCGCAAAAGCCTTATTACAGGAGGCCAAAGCATGCTCCTAATGTTAGCGCAATGGCTGCAAGACGATTTTAGCTTTTTTCGAGTTTTTAATTACATCACTTTTAGGGCAGTATTTGCTACCTTAACTGCTTTATTAATTGGTCTAGTGTGTGGGCCATCGGTGATTCGAAAACTCAGCGCTTTAAAAATGGGCCAAACAGTACGCAGTGATGGACCGCAATCACATCTTGAAAAATCAGGGACACCGACCATGGGTGGGGTGTTGATTTTGATTGGAATATTTATCTCATGTATGTTGTGGGCCGATTTAAGTAACCGTTTTATTTGGATTGTATTTTTAATTACTTTTAGTTTTGGCCTGATTGGCTGGATTGATGATTACCGTAAGGTAACCAGAAAAGATCCTAAAGGGATGTCATCGCGGGAAAAGTTTTTCTGGCAAACCTGCATCGGTTTATTTGCTGCACTTTATTTAGCATTTTCAGTTTCGGAAGTAAATAATCTAAAGGTGCTCCAGTTATTTATTGACTGGATTAAGAGTGGGTTTACTTTAGACCTACCGGCAAAATCTAATTTGTATTTACCTTTTATGAAAGAAGTCAGTTATCCACTGGGAGTCTTTGGTTTCATTATCTTGAGTTATTTAGTCATTGTTGGCAGCAGTAATGCAGTGAATTTAACCGATGGCTTAGATGGGCTGGTAATCATGCCAGTTATTTTAGTGGGCGCTGCCTTAGGCGCTTTTGCTTATGTAATGGGTAACGCGATATACGCAAAATATTTACTCTTTCCATATATTCCTGGCGCTGGCGAACTCCTCATTTTTTGTGGCGCAATGGGTGGTGCAGGTTTAGCTTTCCTTTGGTACAACACCCATCCTGCCCAAGTATTTATGGGCGATGTAGGTGCGTTAGCTTTGGGCGGCGCACTTGGCACGATTGCAGTCATTGTGCGGCAAGAGATTGTTTTATTTGTAATGGGGGGAATATTTGTTGCTGAAACGTGTTCAGTCATGCTTCAAGTGGCATGGTTTAAGTACACCAAAAAAAAATATGGACAAGGCCGCAGAATTTTTAAGATGGCCCCCTTGCATCATCATTTTGAATTAAGCGGTTGGCGCGAAACACAGGTTGTAGTGCGCTTTTGGATTATTACAATTTTATTGGTCTTAGTAGGCTTGTCTAGCTTGAAGTTACGGTGAAATAAAGGGAATGATGCAAGTTTTAAAGCAAGTTTTTTCAAATATTGACGGCCAAGCAATACAGCCGATGCCAGACCATTTTTTAGTCATTGGTTTGGGCGAATCTGGTTTGGCAATGGCTACTTGGTGTGTGCATCATGGCGCTAGAGTTGATCTAGCCGATACGCGAACACATGAATTACTTTCTAGTCAACAACAAGAAGCGCTTACGACCTTAAAAAACAATGGTTTAGGGCAGCTGTTTTTAGGAAACTGGGCAAGCGAAGATCTACAGCAGAATTTAGAAGCGATGTGTGCAGGAGTAAAAGTAATTGGCATTAGCCCAGGCTTGTCGCCACTACAAGAGCCATTAAAAACAATTTTGACCTATGCACAGCATCATCAAATTGCAGTTTGGAGTGAAATTGAGTTTTTTGCTCGCGCTTTAGTAGCCTTAAAGCATGAAACTGGCTATCAACCAACTGTCTTGGCTATTACAGGTACTAATGGTAAAACAACAACAACTGCATTAACCCTGCAGATTTGTGAACGTGCCGGCAAAAAAGCAGTAATGGCTGGCAACATAAGCCCAGCTGCTTTAAGTAAGTTAAGCACCTGTCTTGACGAGGCTCAGGGCATACAAGATTTACCAGAAATCTGGGTGCTAGAGTTATCTAGCTTTCAGCTGCAATATACCGAGAGCTTAAATGCTACTGCAGTAGCAATTCTCAATATTACGCAAGACCATTTAGATTGGCATGGCGAGATGCAGGCCTACATAAGGGCTAAGGCCAAGATCATTGGTACCGATAGTATTTGTATTTTAAATCGTGAAGACGCGGTGGTGGCCCAATTACGATCAGTCAATCGCTTAGGTATGCCAAACACAATTACATTTGGCAGTGGTAGCCCAATTGAACCTGGCTCGTTTGGTATTGAGCATGATTTACGTGCAGGCGGTATCGATTGGTTAGTTTGGGCAGAAATCGATGAAGAGCTGGAAAATTTACCAAAGCGACGCCGTAAAGTAAGTGGTGCAGCCCAAGCAGAATTGCGTTTAAAACGTTTAATTCCAGCAGATGCTTTACGCATTAGAGGCCGTCATAATGCCCTGAATGCCTTAGCCGCATTAGCATTAGCTCGCTGCGCTGGCTTGCCAATGAATTTATTGTTGCATGGTTTACGCGAATATCGGGGTGAGCCCCATCGGACCCAAACTGCGGCCGTTATTGATGGTGTGGAATACGTTGATGATAGTAAGGGGACCAATGTAGGCGCAACAGTAGCTGCACTCAATGGCCTTGGAATATCTGCAGTTGGTAAGCGCATTTGGTTGATTGCAGGTGGTGATGGCAAAGGCCAGGACTTTAGCCCGTTACGCGAACCCATTTTGCGTTTTGTCAAAGGCTTAATTCTAATTGGTAAAGACGCCCCATTAATACTTGCTGCTTTGGAAGACGATTTCGCCAAACATGATATCGACTGTGTGTTGGCTGAGTCACTAGATTTGGCAACCCAAATAGCGTCACAACGCGCCCGAGCAGGCGATATTGTTTTACTTTCTCCGGCCTGCGCCAGTTTCGACCAATTTCGCGACTATCGGCATCGGGCTGAAGTTTTTGTAGCTGCAGTTACCGAGTTAAAAATGCAATTTAGCTCAGTAAACCAAGTCACAGGAGCTATGGTATGAGCGTCAAAGAAAAATTATCTTTAGCTAACCGCTTTTTCTTTAATCGGTTTTGGAATTTTTCGCGTGGCGGTATTAACCAATTTCATAGTGGCTTAAAGGATGCAGTTTCGGGAGTTGATCAAACGCGCTCTCGCATGATGGAGTACGACCAACTATTAGTTTGGGCAGTTTTATCGCTGACCTTAATTGGTTTGGTAATGGTGTACTCAGCCTCAATTACCCTAGCTGACAGCCCAAAATATGCTAACTACAGCAGCAATTTTTTCTTATATCGCCACCTTATTTCTTTATCAATTGCCTTTGCAGTTGGCGCTTGGGTGTTTAGGGTGCCAGTCAAAACCTGGGATCGTTTGGCGCCTAGCATTTTTATTTTTACTGTAGTGCTCTTAATTGCCGTATTAATTCCAGGTATTGGTAAAGGTGTCAACGGTGCAAGGCGGTGGATTTCTCTTGGCGTAATGAATTTTCAGCCATCCGAATTAATGAAATTTGCAGTACTGATTTTTGCTGCAAGTTATACAGTCCGGCGCCAAGAGTATTTACATTCGTTTGTTAAGGGCGTAGTGCCAATGGGAGTTGCAGTTGCAATGGTTGGCACACTACTAATGTGGGAGCCAGATATGGGGGCATTTGTAGTTATCGCGCTCATTGCCTTTGGCATTTTATTTTTAGGTGGAATTAATGCGAAATTATTTGGTGGCTTAATTACTATTGGAATTTTAAGTGCAGCTGCAATTATTGCTTTATCACCATTTCGGCGCGGTAGGATTTTGGCATTTTTAGATCCCTGGCAAGTTGATATCGCTGCTAATAAGGGTTATCAATTAACCCATTCATTAATGGCATTTGGGCGTGGCGAATGGTTTGGTATTGGTTTGGGCGGTAGCGTAGAAAAATTAAATTATTTACCTGAAGCGCATACCGATTTTATTTTGGCAGTCATTGGCGAAGAACTCGGTTTCGTTGGTGTAATGGTAATTATTTTCTTGTTTTATTGGATTGTGCGCCGCGCATTTTTAATTGGCCGCACCGCCTTGCAACTCGATCGTAGTTTTGCTGGTTTAGCTGCTAAAGGTGTGGGTATTTGGATTGGTTGGCAGGCATTTATCAATATGGGTGTGAATTTAGGTTTATTACCAACCAAAGGCCTTACCCTACCGTTAATTAGTTATGGTGGCTCGGGCATTTTGATGAATGTCGTGGCCTTTGCTTTACTGCTCAAAATTGATTATGAAAACCGAGTTTTAATGCGTGGGGGAAAGCTTTGAAGCAACCCTCCATTTTATTGATGGCCGGAGGTACTGGTGGCCATATTTTCCCTGGCTTAGCAGTGGCAGAGTTATTGCGCAGTCGGGGTTGGCAGGTGGCTTGGCTAGGCAATGTGAAGGGCATGGAATACCGTTTAGTACCAGCGCGCGGCTTTAGATTTGAGTCGGTGCAATTTGGCGGCTTGCGGGGCAAAGGTTGGCTCACAAAATTACTGTTGCCGTTTAATTTAGTGCGCGCATGTGCGCAAAGTTGGCGCATTATTATGCGCATCAAGCCGAGTGTTGTGTTGGGCATGGGTGGCTATATTACTTTTCCAGGAGGCCTAATTAGTTTTTGCTTAAATAGGCCTTTAGTCTTGCACGAATCAAATGCAGTAGCTGGTAGTGCTAATCGCCTCTTAAATCATCTTGCCGATAAAACAGTTACTGGTTTTCCGCAGACATTGGCAAAAGGTAAATGGATTGGTAATCCGATTCGCTCAGAGTTTAGTCAAGTGGCAGAGCCTCGGCTACGTTATATTCAGCGACAGGGCTTACTCTCGATATTGGTGGTGGGAGGTAGCCTTGGCGCACAAGTGCTCAATGAAGTGTTGCCAGTTGCTTTAGCGCTCATTCCCTTAGAACAAAGGCCCAAAGTAACTCATCAAGCGGGCGAGCAACATTTCATCGAGCTCACTGAGCGTTATGAACAGTATGGGGTCCGAGCTGAAGTACAGCCATTTATTGCCGACATGGCGACTGCTTACGCACAAGCCGATGTAGTGATTTGTCGCGCAGGTGCCATGACTATTTCAGAATTAGCTGCTTGTGGCGTTGCAGCTTGTTTGGTGCCATTACCCCACGCCATCGATGATCATCAAACTGCTAATGCACAATTTTTATCAAGTGCGGGGGCGGCAATTTTATTGCCCCAAACACAATTTAAAGCCGCCGTTTTAGCGCAGCTCATACAGACATGGACGCGACCTGAATTACAAAAAATGGCAGAGCGCGCACATGCTTTAGCTAAGCCTAATGCTACTGAACAACTTGCCGCAATTTGTGCAACAGTAGCGGGGATTGACGCATGAAACACATCGTCCAACAAATTCACTTTGTGGGTATCGGCGGAGCTGGGATGAGTGGCATAGCTGAAGTGTTATTGAATTTAGGATATCAAGTATCAGGCTCTGATTTGGCAGTCGGACCAGCAACTAAGCGTCTCGCCGAATTGGGCGCAGTAATTCATCTTGGACATGCAGTAGAAAATATCGGTACTGCAGAAGCAGTAGTCATTTCTACTGCAGTAGCCGGTAATAATCCCGAGGTATTAGCAGCGCGCGCCGCCAAAATTCCTGTGATTCAGCGCGCTGTGATGTTAGGCGAATTAATGCGCTTAAAACAAGGAATTGCAATTGCAGGTACGCATGGCAAAACGACCACTACCAGCTTGGTGGCATCGGTATTGGCCGAGGGTGGACTTGATCCGACTTTTGTTATTGGTGGAAAGCTAAATTCGGCTGGTGCAAATGCACGTCTAGGTCAGGGTGATTTCATCGTGGTTGAAGCAGACGAGTCAGACGCTTCTTTTTTACAGCTTTTTCCGGCGATGGAGGTGATCACCAATATCGATGCGGACCATATGGATACCTATAAGCATGATATGGCGCGATTAAAACAAGCTTTCGTGCAGTTTACACAACGAATGCCATTTTATGGAGTTGCGGTTTTATGCGTCGATGACCTCAATGTACGAGACATTATTCCTTTTGTTTCTCAACCCGTTTTGCGCTACGGCTTAGCCGCTGATGCTGATATTCGCGCTAGCCAAATTGAAGCCGATGGAACAACCATGCATTTTATGGTTGAGCGGCGCACGATTAGGCGTCATGGAGAAATGCCAGGAGTCTTAAAGGTCAGCTTAAATTTACCTGGTTTACATAATGTACGTAATGCGTTAGCGGCGATAGCAATTGCCACTGAACTAGGGGTGAGTGACCAAGCGATACAAAAAGCCTTAGCAGAATTTAGTGGAGTGGGACGTCGTTTTCAACGCTATGGCGAAATTCCTCTAGCTAGTGGCGGTAGCTACACCCTAATCGATGACTATGGCCATCACCCAGTAGAAATGGCGGCGACCTTAGCGGCAGCTCGAGGTGCTTTTCCGGGCCGACGTTTGGTACTGGCATTTCAGCCTCATCGCTATACCCGTACACGGGATTGCTTCGGCGATTTTGTGGCAGTGTTACGTAGCTTTGATGCAGTGGTCTTAACCGAAATTTATCCTGCTGGCGAAGCTCGTATACCGGGGGCGGATGGCAAAAGTTTACTGAAAGCCACGCTTGCTACAGAAGGCTTAGATACTCAAAAAGTATTACAAAGTAAGACCGCAGTATTTGTTGCCCAAGTAGCTGAAATGCCTGCTGTCTTAAAAACCGTCTTACGCGCAAATGATGTGTTAATTACCATGGGCGCAGGATCTATATCGAATTTACCGCATTTATTAAACGAGGCTATACATGGCTAATGTAACCTTGACTAAAAATGTTTGGGGAGAACGGGTTGCCCGCGAACTTAGTAATTTAAATCCGCAATCGTTAGGCAAAGTAGGCGTGCTTTTGGGTGGTCGTTCGGGTGAGCGAGAAATCTCGCTGATGTCGGGTAACGGTGTTCTCGATGCCCTGCGCGAAAAAGGTGTTAATGCCCATGCTTTTGATACAGGGCAACTGAATCTAACTGAAATATCAGTGGCACATTTTGATCGGGTCTTTATTGCTTTACATGGGCGTTTTGGCGAAGATGGCACGATTCAAGGCCTACTTGAATTACTCGATATTCCGTACACAGGTAGTGGAGTATTAGCTTGTGCACTAGCAATAGACAAAATAGCCACTAAACGAATTTGGCAGAGCAGTGGTTTAGCAACGCCACCATTTGAATTACTCAGTGAAACTAGCAATTGGCCGGCAGTTGTAGCCCACTTGGGACTGCCACTTATCGTTAAGCCAGCACATGAAGGTTCATCCTTAGGCTTAACCAAAGTGCAGGCACTTGATGAGCTACCAATTGCTTATGCCTTAGCAGCTAGCTTAGATAAAAAAGTGATGGCTGAAGCATGTATTGTTGGCCCCGAGCTCACCTGCCCACTTGTAGGCGAGGGTGAAACTGCCGAGGCCTTACCAGTCATTCAAATTATTCCACCCAATGCAAATTACGATTTTCATCATAAGTATTTTTCTAACGAAACCCAATACTTATGCCCTACTGGCTTAGATGAAAAACTAAATCACGCAGTACAAAATTTAGCATTAGCTGCATATCGTTCGCTTGGTTGCAAAACCTGGGGTCGAGCCGACATCATGATTGATGAACGAACTGGACAACCTTATTTACTCGAAATGAATACATCTCCAGGCATGACCTCACATTCACTAGTACCGATGGCAGCAAAAGCAGCGGGTGTTTCTTATGCTGATTTAGTGTTGTGGATCTTGAGTCAATCATGAAATATTTTTTTACGCGTTTAAGCGATCTTAGCAGTTTTATCATGTCACCCTTATGGAACAATGCTGCACGAATGCAGTATCTAACTAAATGGCTAATGCGTGGCTTGGGTTTATGTCTTGTGATTGGCCTGTTGGTGTGGTTAAGTCAACGACCAGTGTTTACATTAAGGCAAATTCAAATTGAACCGGTTGGCAATCAAACCTTAAAGCACATTAATTTACCAATTGTCAAAAATCAAATCCTGGAAAAAGTCCAAGGTAATTTCTTTAGCGTGCGCTTAGAAGATGTCAAGCGAGCATTTGAAGAAATGCCTTGGGTACGACGTGCCACTGTGCGGCGTTCTTGGCCCAATGGATTGGTGATTGGTATCGAAGAACAGACCGCACTAGGTACTTGGAATACAGCTGAGGGCCAAAAATTAATTAGTGAGTTAGGAGAAGTATTTAATGGCAGCGTCGCTGAAGTAGATGACGGGATAGTTTTAGTCAATTTTAGCGGCCCAGATGGGAGCAGTAAAGAGGTGCTGCGCTTATATCAAAAAGCCAATACTTGGTTTAAACCGTGGGATGCAGGTGTGAGCACGCTCAATCTCACAGAGCGTTATGCGTGGAGTGTCAAGTTATCGAATGGGCTGCGAGTTGAGTTTGGCCGCGACGAAGAAGACGTACAACAAAACTTAACCACCGAACGAGTTGCGCGCTTATTAAAGAACTGGCCTTTGGTTCAAGCTAAATGGCCCACTCAAATTGATGCGGTTGATTTGCGTTATGGCAATGGCTTTGCCGTGCATCTAGTAGCAAATAATTCAAAAAGGATAAGCACTAAATGAGTAAGGATAATCGAGATCTATTAGTCGGCCTAGACATTGGTACCTCGAAAGTGGTGGCTTTAGTAGCTGAGTTAACACCCGACGGAAATTTTAATGTTGTTGGTGTTGGGCAAACCGCTTCAAAGGGATTAAAAAAAGGCGTAGTAGTTAATATTGAGGCAACGGTACTATCAATTCAAAAGGCCTTGGAAGAGGCAGAAGTGATGGCTGATCGCCGCATTGTCCAAGTCTTTACCGGCATTGCTGGCAATCATATTGTGAGCTTTAACTCTAGCGGAATGGTTGCTATTCGCGATAAAGAAGTTGGCCCAAGTGATGTCGAGCGAGTATTAGAAACGGCCAAAGCAATCAATATCCCCACCGACCAACAAATTTTGCACATCTTAGTGCAAGAATTCATCATTGATGGCCAAGAAGATGTTCGCGAACCCATTGGTATGAGCGGTTTAAGGCTAGAAGTTCAAGTGCATATTGTGACTGGCGCTGTTAGTGCAGCACAAAATATTGTGAAGTGTGTACGCCGTTGCGGGCTTGAAGTAAACGATTTAATTTTGCAACCCCTAGCATCAAGCCTGGCCGTTCTCACCGAAGATGAAAAAGAATTAGGTGTAGCTTTAATTGATATCGGTGGAGGCACTACTGATATTGCAATTTATTGTCAAGGCTCTATTCGGCATACCGCAGTAATACCGATCGCAGGAGATCAGATTACGAATGATATTGCGATGGCCTTGCGGACACCCACTTTAGAAGCCGAAGATTTAAAAATTCAACATGGCATTGCGCGGCAAGAGATGGCAGATCCCAACATCATGATTGAGGTTGCAGGTGTTGGAGACCGTGAGCCAAGACCCATGTCAAAACAAGCCTTAGCTGCAGTGATTGAACCGCGGGTCGAAGAATTATTTATCTTAGTGCGCGATGTGATGCGCGAATCGGGTTATGAAGAGTTGGTAGCGTCAGGCATTGTTTTGACGGGCGGATCAGCATTAATGCCTGGCATGGTTGAGTTGGCAGAACAAGTCTTTTTGCGACCAGCTCGCATTGGTGTGCCCGAATACCGCGGCCATTTACATGAAGTCTTACGTAGCCCACGATTTTCAACCAGCATTGGTCTTTTGCTTGAGGGACAAGCCCAACTATTGCGAGGTAGGCGGGTAGCCGATTCAGGAACCTTTCAAGGAGTTGTTTCGCGCTTAAAGGAATGGTTTACAGGAAATTTTTAGTTTTTTCGTCGTCGTCAATGTCACACTTAGGAGGATTTATGGAATTTGAAATGGTAGAACAAGAAGTAGCCGGTAAGACCATCATTAAAGTGGTTGGAATCGGGGGAGCTGGCGGCAATGCTATCCAGCATATGATTCGTCGCGGTGTCGATGGAGTCGAATTTATTTGTATGAATACCGATGCAGGCGCATTACAACGGTCTGAAGCAAAATTAAATTTGCAATTGGGCTCAAGTGGTTTAGGGGCTGGGGCAAAGCCTGAAGTTGGCGCAGCCTCAGCAGAAGAAGCACGGGCCCGCATTGCCGATGCTTTGCAAGGTGCCCACATGGTGTTTATTACTGCGGGAATGGGAGGTGGCACAGGCACTGGAGCTGCGCCGATCGTAGCTCAGGTTGCCAAAGAAATGGGCATCCTGACCGTTGGAGTTATTAGTAAGCCATTCGATTTTGAGGGGGTTAAACGCTTAAAAGTCGCAGAAGATGGGGCGTCTGAATTAGAACAATATGTTGACTCTTTAATTGTGGTCTTGAATGAGAAATTATTTGAAGTAATGGGTGAAGATGCTGAGTTTGATAAGGCCTTTGCTTGCGCTGATGACGTATTACACAATGCTGTATCAGGCATTGCAGAAATTATTAATGTGCAAGGTTTGATCAATGTTGACTTTGAGGATGTCAAAACTGTCATGGGAGAACAAGGCAAAGCTATGATGGGTACGGCGACAGTATCTGGCATGGACCGGGCACGCTTAGCAGCAGAAGCGGCGGTTGCGTCACCATTGTTAGAGGGTGTTGATCTATCGGGTGCACGTGGCGTACTAGTTAATATTACGGCTAGTCATTCCTTAAAACTTTCTGAAACCCGTGAAGTAATGGCTGCCATTCGAGGTTATGCAGCAGACGATGCAACTGTTATTTTTGGCACCGTGTATGACGATAGTTTAGGTGATGCTCTCAGGGTAACAGTGGTGGCAACTGGACTTAATAATCCAGCACGCCATCAACCTGAAGTCATTTGGCGTCAAGCTACTGGCACTCATGATGCGATGCCAGCAATTACTGATCTGAATAGCTTCGCTCCAACGAGTGCTTCTGCAGCCATGAGCAAGGTGGGTTTAGAGGCTTCAGCTAGTTTTGCAAATCCTGAGCTGGGAAATGCCAGTACCCCTGGTGTGGCTATGGCCGCTGCAGGCCGAAGTGGGGTTGATTATGGCGATCTTGATCGACCTAGCGTTTTTCGTAATGCCCGCACAGGTGGGGCGGCCCCAACCCTAGGGCCGGATAGCTCTCCGCAGGCTAAAACGATGCTTGATAAAGGCACCGATTACTATGAAATACCTGCTTTTTTACGCAAACAAGCTGATTAATAAAATGGTCAATACAATAGGTAATTGAAAAATACCAACGCACAGCACCTCCGGACGACGAATCCTTGCTGGCGTTGGTATCCTAAATTAATTAACCTATTGGAGAAACCATGATTGCAGTCGGACAAAAATTACCAAATGCCACCCTCTATGAATTTTTAAATGAGGCATCAGAAGGCTGCGCTATTGGACCTAACGCCTTTGAGGTTGATAAATTAACGGCAGGAAAAAAAATAGTTATTTTTGGTTTACCTGGGGCATTTACACCTACCTGTTCTGCTCAGCATGTACCTGGTTATTTAGAGCAATTTGATGCTATTAAAGCTAAAGGCGTTGATGAAATTTGGTGTGTATCGGTTAATGACCCCTTTGTCATGGGTGCTTGGGGCAGAGATTTAAAAGTTGCTAAAAAGGTACGGATGTTAGGTGATGGTAGTGCCGAATTGACCCAAAAACTGGGTTTGGAATTCGATTTGACTAAGCGTGGCCTGGGAGTACGTTCGCAGCGTTATGCCATGGTAGTTGACAATGGTATGGTCAAGCATCTGGTTGTTGAGGAGCCAGGTAAATTTGATTTCAGCGATGCTAAGTCGATTTTGCAGCAACTCTAAAGGGCTACTTGAGTAGATTTAACTTATTATGTTGAAGCAAAAAACCATTGCCGCCGCGGTGAAAACCGTTGGCATTGGCTTGCATTCAGGCCGTAAGTCAACCCTAACAATTAAACCTGGCCCAATTAATTCAGGCATTCAATTTGTTCGAGTTGACTTACCCGAGCCCATGCAGATAGCTGCGCATGCTTTGGCAGTTTGTGATACACGCTTAGCATCGGTGATTCAAAAAGATGGGGTGCGTATTTCCACTGTCGAGCATTTGTTATCGGCCTGCGCAGGACTTGGTTTAGATAATCTAGTAATCGAGCTAGATTGTGAGGAAGTGCCTATTATGGATGGCAGTGCCGCCTCATTTTTATTTCTAATTGAATCTGCAGGCATTGTTGAGCAAGCAGCACCTCGACAATTTATGGTGATTAAAAAACCAGTTGAGGTGCATGATGGTGACAAACTTGCAAGGCTTGAGCCTTTTGCTGGTTTTAAACTTGATTTTACGATTGATTTTAAACATCCTGCACTTGATAAAACTGGACAACATTTTATTATTGATTTTGCTGAACAAGCTTATCGCAGTGAAATTGGTAGGGCCCGGACTTTTGGCTTTGCGCATGAAGTAGAGGCTTTGCGGGAAATTGGTTTAGCTCGAGGTGGCAGCCTCGATAATGCGATCGTATTAGATGAGCACCGTATTCTGAATAACGAAGAATTACGTTATGAAGACGAATTTGTGCGCCATAAAATCCTTGATGCCATTGGTGATTTATATTTAGCGGGTTACCCAATAATTGGTGCATATATTGCCAAAAAATCAGGACACGCTTTAAATAACGCTTTATTACGCCAGCTATTGGCCGACCCAAGCTCTTATGAAATTACTACTATCTCTAAAAGCCGAGCACCGGCAGCATATTTACATGAATCTCAGCCCCTATTTATTTAGGTTTTATGGCTAGTAAGCGTGTAATGGTGTGGCGCAGTTTTGATTCTGGTGGTAGGCGGCTTAATAAATTTAACCAAGCCGAACGGGCAACGGCATTTAGCCCTGTAGCTGGGCGACGATTTTGCGCTAGCGCAAGGTTTGACCCACTAGGCCTTCGTTGACTAGGAACTAAGCGCACTTTCAGCTGAATGCCGCGATAGCCATGCTCTGCTAGTTTAGAAGCTAGACTGGGCAGCACTTGCTCAAGACGCGCAGCTAGGGTTGCGTTTGGCACAATTAAAAGCAACTCTTCTGGGGGTGAAGTACGCCAACTAGGCTCAATACGATCACTAAAGTGACCCAAATTAAGGGTATTTAAGGACAGATTGAGTGCATTTTTTACTTTCAATAGCTCTGCCGAGCGCGCCATAATTCCACTGGGCCCATTTTGACCGCGCAGCCAATCTAAGCAATCCTTTGCTAGTTTATTGGTAGGGTTTTTGTTGTCAGGATTCATGGTTAATGGCAATCATGGTTAAAAGGTGTGGCGGGTGATAAACTCAAGGGCTTAATTTTCCTCAATATCCCATGGTAATCGGTCTCATCAAAACGCTGGTCGGAAGTCGTAATGACCGCCTTTTAAAGCAATATCGCAAGATCGTTGCCAAGATTAATGCATTTGAGCCTGCTATGCAGGCCTTGGATGACGCTGCCTTGCAGGCTAAAACCGCTGAATTCAAAGACCGCTTGAAAGCGGGTGAATTACTTGAAGATATCGCCCCCGAGGCATTTGCAGTGGTGCGCGAAGCCACTTGCCGAGTAATGAAAATGCGGCACTTCGATGCTCAACTGATGGGCGGCTACGCTTTGCACCAAGGCAAAATTGCCGAAATGGGAACTGGCGAAGGCAAAACCCTAACGGCTACCTTACCAGTGTATTTAAATTCTTTGACTGGACAAGGCGTTCATGTCGTCACCGTAAATGATTATTTAGCCCAACGCGATGCCGAGTGGATGGCGACCATTTATAACTTTTTAGGCTTAAAGGTAGGAGTTAATTTATCGCAGATGGAGCACGCCACTAAGCAAGCAGCCTATGCCGCTGATATTACTTATGGCACCAATAATGAATTTGGCTTTGATTATTTACGTGACAACATGGTTCAAGATGTAGGTCAACGCGTGCAACGTGGTTTGGCGTATGCAATTGTCGATGAAGTCGATTCAATTCTCATCGATGAAGCTCGCACCCCGCTGATTATTTCTGGGCAAGCTGAAGACCATACTGATTTATATCTGCTGATTAATGCATTGCCAGCTTATTTAGAACGGCAGATTGGCGAAGAAAAAGCCGATGGCACTGGCGTAGAGAAAGCTGGTGATTATTGGGTCGATGAAAAATCGCAGCAAGTGTATCTCACTGAAATGGGGCACGAAAAAGCCGAGAATGTTTTAGTGCAGCTTGGCGCCTTGAAAGCTGGTGATTCTTTATATGCCCCGCAAAATATCACCTTAATGCACCATGTGTATGCTGCCTTACGGGCACACTCACTCTATAACCGCGACCAGCACTATGTAGTCCAAAATAAAGAAGTCATCATCGTTGATGAGTTTACTGGGCGCTTAATGCAAGGTCGGCGCTGGTCTGATGGTCTGCATCAGGCAGTTGAGGCGAAAGAGGGTGTAGCGATTCAAAATGAAAATCAAACGCTAGCAACAATCACATTTCAAAATTATTTTCGAATGTACGGCAAGCTTGCGGGCATGACAGGAACAGCCGATACCGAAGCTTATGAATTTAAGGAAATTTATAATTTAGAAACTGTCGTTATTCCACCAAATCGCTTAAGTCAAAGAACCGATCGACAAGATCAAATTTATAAATCCTCCCGTGAGCGATACGACGCAGTAATTAAAGACATTCAAGCATGCTACCAACGTGGCCAGCCAGTTTTAGTGGGCACCACTTCAATTGAAAACTCAGAATTAATTGCCGCGATGTTAGATCGCCTGCAATTACCTCACCAAGTACTCAATGCAAAGCAGCATGCCCGTGAAGCAGAAATTATCGCTCAGGCTGGGCGCCCCAAAATGATTACGATTGCCACCAATATGGCTGGCCGAGGTACCGATATTGTTTTGGGTGGTAATGTCGAAAAACAGGCCGCCTTAGTGCATGCAGATGATGCCAAAATTAAGCAATTACACGATGAATGGCAGGGTTTACACGACCAAGTTATTGCAGAAGGTGGTTTACATATTATTGGTACCGAGCGGCATGAAAGTCGCCGTATTGATAATCAACTAAGAGGACGCTCGGGGCGCCAGGGCGACCCAGGATCATCCCGCTTTTTTCTTTCTTTAGACGACCCCCTTTTGCGTATTTTTGCAGGCGAACGCTTGCGCGCCGTAATGGAGCGCTTAAAAATGCCCGATGGTGAGCCAATTGAGGCTGGTATGGTCACGCGCTCAATCGAGTCTGCCCAACGTAAGGTAGAGGGACGCAATTTTGATATGCGCAAACAGTTACTGCAATACGATGACGTTGCCAATGATCAGCGTAAAGAAACTTATCGCCTGAGAAACCAAATTCTCGAGTCCCAAGATATTGGCGAGCTCATTGCTAATTTACGCGAGGATGTTATGCAAGGGTTGTGTCGCGTTTATGTGCCCCTTGAATCAATGGAAGAGCAATGGGATTTACAGGGCTTAGAAAATGTTCTTGCTAACGATTGGGGGCTCAAAGTTGATTTGCGCCAATGGGTAGAGGCTGCTGAAACAGTTGACGACGAAGCTATCGTTGCACACCTGACGCAGTTGGCAATTGCAGAGTATGACGCTAAAGTGAATTTATCGGGACGCGAAGCTTTTGCTAGCTTTGAGCGTTCAGTTACTCTTTTTAGTTTAGATAGCCATTGGCGTGAGCATTTAGCTGCTCTTGATCATTTACGTCAAGGCATACATTTACGTGGCTATGCTCAAAAAGATCCTAAACAAGAATACCGTCGCGAAGCGTTTGAGCTTTATGCCGAATTACTTGATGTCATTAAAGCTGACGTCATAAAGACCATTATGACAGTGCAAATTCGAAGCGCTAATGAGCTTGAACAGGCCGCTGAATCGATGAATGAGGGCATTACTAATCTAACCGATGTGCAATATCAACATGCAGAAGCTAGCCCTGAATTAATGGGGTCTATCGCAGAATCTACTGAGCAGGCTCAGCCGTTGTCGACGCCCACGGTTACGCCGATTAAAGCTGGTCCTAAGGTAGGCAGAAACGATCCTTGTCCATGCGGTAGTGGCAAAAAATATAAACTGTGTCACGGTGCACTGAGCTAGCAAATTAAGCTATGCCTGTCAATTTACCTCTGCCAAATCCAAGCGAGCTAAAACCCATTGCAGGTTTTAAGCTAGGTATTGCTGAGGCAGGAATAAAAAACCCCAATCGTAAAGATGTATTGGTAATGACTTTTGTGCCAGGCACAGAAGTTGCTGGCGTATTTACGCAAAATCGTTTTTGTGCTGCCCCTGTCCAAGTTTGTATTAGTCATCTTGCGGCACAGACTGAGGCTAAAAAAATTCAGGCAATGGTAGTTAACACTGGTAATGCTAATGCAGGCACGGGCGAAGAGGGCTTACAAAATGCACTTAATACTTGCGTTGCCTTAGCTGCCGATTTACAACTTGAGCCACTGCAAATCTTGCCCTTTTCTACGGGGGTTATTTTAGAACCCTTACCCCTTGAAAAGATTATTGCCGCTATGCCACGAGCCATTGCTAACTTAGCTGAGCAACATTGGTTTGCTGCAGCAGAAGCGATTATGACCACTGATACTCAGCCTAAGGCTGCTTCGCTGACACTTGATACCCCGCAGGGCCAAATCAACCTGACTGGTATTTGTAAGGGGGCTGGCATGATTCACCCCAATATGGCAACTATGCTGGGTTTTATTGCAACTGATGCAGGCTTTGCTCCTGGCTTACTGCAACAACTCACTCGCGAAGCTGCTGACCTATCCTTCAATGCAATTACGATTGATGGAGATACCTCGACAAACGATTCATTTATCGTTGTAGCTACTGGTCAGGCAGCGCCCACCATTCAAAATCAAGATGACCCACTTTATGCATTAGTTGGCGATGCGCTTATTACATTAGCCAAGCAATTAGCACAAATGATTGTGCGTGATGGTGAGGGAGCGACAAAATTTATTACCATTACTGTCGGGGGCGGGAAAACAGCTCAAGAGTGCCGCTTGGTTGCTAAGGCAGTTGCCCATTCACCTTTGGTAAAAACAGCTTTTTTTGCTAGCGACCCAAATTTAGGTCGCATCTTAGCGGCTATTGGTTATGCTGGAATTGCCGATCTTGATGTTAGGCAGGTGCAACTCTGGCTTGGTGATGTATGGGTAGCTAAAAATGGTGGCCGTAATCCTAATTATCATGAAGCAGACGGACAAGCTGTTATGCAAGCAACTGAAATTACTGTCAAAATTGATCTCGGTCGAGGCAGTGCTACGCAGACCATTTGGACTTGCGATTTATCGCATGATTACGTTTCAATTAATGCTGACTATCGCTCTTAAGATTATTTACTAAGCAAACCGTATGAACGACAAACTAGATCGGCTCTTATCTCACTTAGAAACATTTCTACCAAAGCCAATTACACCTAATGATTGGCTGACAGCGCGGGCATTTCGCTGGCGTAGGCGCGACAGTATTTTTGGCAGCATTGGTTATTTACAGTCAGTCAAATACATTTCAGATATTACCTTTGAAGATCTGCAGCACATTGACCGTCAGCGAGATGCCATTCGCAACAATACCCGTCAGTTTATTGAAAAAAAACCAGCCAATAATATTTTGTTAACAGGTGCTCGGGGTACTGGTAAATCATCTTTAATTAAAGCCTGTTTACATGAATTTGCTGAGCAAGGGTTGCGTTTAGTCGAGGTCGATAAAGCCTATTTAGCTGATTTAGCTGATATTACTGATTTATTAGCAGAGCGCCCAGAACGCTTTGTGATTTTTTGCGATGACTTATCATTTGATGAAGGTGAGACAGGCTACAAGGCCATGAAATCTGCTTTAGATGGCTCGGTATCGGCACAAGTTGATAATATTTTAATTTATGCCACCTCGAATCGTCGGCATTTATTGCCTGAATACATGAAGGATAACGAAAGCTATGCTTACTCAGATGATGGTGAGATTCATCCTGGGGAAGTAGTTGAAGAAAAAATTTCTTTATCAGAACGTTTTGGCTTATGGCTCTCGTTTTACCCTCCTAAGCAAGATGAGTATTTGGCAATTGTGGCGCACTGGCTACAGCATTTTGGTTTAAGCACTGCTGAAATTGCAGCTGCAAGACCAGCAGCATTAGTTTGGGCCTTAGAGCGGGGTTCACGTTCCGGCCGAGTAGCGTGGCAATTTGCGAAGTTTTTTACTGGTAATCGTGCCTGATAACCCAGTCGCTGCAAGACCAATTGTTGAAGTAGCGGCGGGTATTCTGCTTGATACCCAAGGGCGATATTTATTAGGTCAACGTCCGCTTGGCAAACCTTATGCTGGGTATTGGGAAATACCGGGCGGTAAAATTGAGCCAGGTGAAACAGTGTTTTGTGCTCTGCAGCGCGAGCTGCAAGAAGAGCTTGGCATTCAAATTGAACAAGGCGAAGAACTTATTGTGCTTGAGCATGCTTATACGCATGCGCATGTACGTTTGCACGTCAGCATCATTCGGCAATGGCATGGAACACCCCTGGGCTGTGAAGGGCAAAATTTATCTTGGGAATTATTGCATCAGGAAAAACCACAGGTTAGCCCTTTGTTACCGGCAGCGTGGCCAATGCTCGAGCACTTGCGTCAATACTTAGCTAAGCAATAACAGGGGTTAGCCAATGTAGACGTTTTAAAACTGACAGAGGGTTAGTTTAAAGCTGATTTCTGCATTGCAAATTTGTGGTTTTGATTCTCGATCGGTTTTTAGAAAACGAATAGAGAGTAAATATTTATTGGCACTAATTTCTGCAAAGAGGGTGTCATCTTCTACTGCAATACGCATTAGTTGAAAAATTTTTCCCGCAGGAGCTTGCTGAAATGTACCTTGATGGGCTATTACTTCATGGGCTTCACCCGACTCTCGCAATAAGCGTAAAAATAATTGGCAGGCCTGATGCCAAGGTAACAGGGGGGCAATATATTTTTGTAGGGTTTCGCGTCGTTTACTAGCTGGACTATTTTTCCAAGCGTGATAATTTGGTAAATCGATTGGGCTAGTACCACCAGGAATATTTAAGCGGGTGCGAATCGAGTTGAGCCATTCACTATCTGCAATGATCGAGTTAGGCTTACCAAGCGATTGATTAATTAGTTCGGCAGTTTTTTCAATCTCATGAATAGTTAGATTTAAGGTTTCTTGATCAACCCGTTTAGAGTTTTTTAGTCCATGTAGAGTATATTTTTGCCGTTCAAACTCTTTCAGTAAGAGCGATTTAATATCACCCCGCGCACCAATATCACCAAGCTCAAATAAGGTAGTAATACCATTGTGGTGCAATTCAGGGTCATCAGACCTTAAAAAGTGGTTAAAGCGAAAGAAAAGGTACTCCAGCCGAAGCATGCTTCGGACAAGTTCATTAAAAGGATATTCATAAATAATCACAGGGCTTAATTCTATGCTGAACTGGCATTAGTTGGCAAAAAAGCCTGAAAGGGCGATTATCTACGGGTTAAATGCTGATGTAGCTCGTTGGTTTGCTGTAGGGCTACTGCGAGATCGCCATCATTATTAATCACGGTGTTGGCATGGACTAGTCTGGCAGCCCGAGTAGCTTGTGCCAGAATGATTTGCTCAATTTCAGCCCGTTTGAGCTGGCTACGCCGCATCACTCGCAGAATTTGGTTTTCTGTCGAGCAATCTACCACTACCAGGTGATTTAAATGCTCTAGCCACCGACCCGATTCAATTAGAAGTGGGATAACAAAAACTAAGTAGTCGGCCCCATCTTCCAGATGAATTTGTGCCTGCTGTAGGGTTTCCTGACGAATGAGAGGGTGGGTTATGGCCTCTAGTTGCAATTTAGCTTGGGCATCAGTAAAGACTAGACTACGCATTTTCTGGCGATTTAAGGCGCCGGAATCTAGCAGATAGTCGCCGCCAAAGGTATCGCAAATAGCTTGAATGGCCGCGCCATTGGGGCCAGTAATTTGATGGGCAATTTGATCGCTATCAATAATACTAGCGCCTAGCTCAGCTAAATGTGATGCTATGGCAGATTTACCCGAGCCAATGCCTCCTGTAAGGCCTACCAAAGGAATTTTGCCCTTGAAAAAATCCAGATCTAGAGTAGACGGGTGGGGAGCTGAAGAAAAGTGGGCCATAACAATGCAATGATGCCAGCAAAGGCTAAAAAAGGGCCAAATGGAAAGGCTTGAGAAATTGCTTGGCGTTGCCATCGCAACCAAATCGAGCCACCGATTAGACCCATCAAAGCGGCCAATAAAAGGATTCCAGGTAGCGCTTGCCACCCCAGCCAAGCACCAAGGGTGGCAAGTAATTTGGCATCGCCTAGACCAATACCATCCTGTTTTTTAAGTAAGCGGTAGCTCAAATTTAAACCCCAGAGAAACACGAAACCTAAAACACTTCCAATTAAAGCACTGCTTGCGGGGGCAAAATTGGGTTCCCAAAAAAAATTAAATAATAAGCCGATCACTAACAGAGGCAAGGTAATCAGATCAGGTAAGCGAAAGGTACGAAAATCGATTATTGCGAGCACAATTAATGAAACAAGCAAAAAACTGCCGGCGACTATTAGCGGAAGCTGTATGGATGCCATAGTTAAACAATTTGTCCTAAATTAAAAATGGGCAAGTATAAGATCAACACTAATGCACCAATCAGTAAGCCAACTACAGCAATTAAAACAGGTTCTAGATTGTGACTCAACGATTTCAACTGCCGGCTTAATTGAGAAGATAAAGCATTCGCGCGATTGAGGAGCATGGCAGGTAATGCGCTACTTTCCGAGCCAATACAAATCATTTGCCATGTCTGCCGATCAAAATACCGATAGCGGGGATCTGCTTTTAATAAGGCCTCACCTAATGGCCAGCCCTGCGCAAGTAAAGTAAATACATTGGCACTCAGATCATGCGTAAGCCAATGGTTAGAAGAGCGCGCAGTAATGCGCAGAGCATCGAGCAAAGGAATTTCAGCGCTTAATAAATGACCCAAAGTACGACACCAAAAGGATAGCGCTGAAAGTCTTAGCAACTCGCCAAGCAAGGGAATTCGAAGCCATAGACGATCGCAATAATTTTGTAAGCGCGGCAAACGTTGCCACGCTAGTATCCAAAGCATACAAAGTACAATGATGCCGAAGATGAGCTTAAAAAAATGGGTTTGGAAGGCGGTAGCATAATAGAGTAAAAGACGGGTTGCCCAGGGCAGTTCGGCTTGAAATTGGGCGAATACATCTCGAAAAATTGGAACGACCCAAAAGGCCATCGCAATAAATAAAAAAAGTGCCGAAGCCAGCGCAATGCACGGATATGCAAGCGCCTGCTGAATTTGCTGGCGTAAGTCAATTTGGCTTGCGAGTTTACTAGCAATTGAATTAAGTGCCTGGCTTAGCTGTCCCGATCGCTCACTAATTTCAACCAAGCCAATAAAGCTATGATCAAGGGGATGCAGCGCATGGCGTAAGCAAAAAGAAAATGGATTTCCTTGGCGCAATTGAGTTTCTAACTGTGCAAGAAAGCCATGCCAATGAGGAGGTGCAGATTGACGCAATAAGATTAAGGCATTGAGTAGGGGTAGGCCCGCCTGTAATAGCATAGCTAGTTGAGTAGCAAAATTGCATTGATCGTGTAAATTAAATGGTCGAACTAATAAGACTCTGAACAGACTGCTACGGAAGAAACTCAAGGGCTGGGAAATGATTAGCATATTATTGAATCTGTCTGTGCAGCTCGACCTCACTAATGAGCCCCTGATGAACTTGAGTTAAGCCTGCCGATAAGAGGTTAAGATGACCTAAGGACAGCGCCTGTTGGCGTAATTGTGGGGTACTGGCTCCCGCACAATACGCTTGGGCAAGATCACCCGCAAAGGGGATAACCTCATGAATGCCAAGCCGACCAAAAAAGCCATTACCTAAACATAATTCACAATTATTATTTTTACCTTGGCAGGCACTACAAATACGTCTTACTAAACGCTGTGCGCTAAGACAATGTAAACAACTACTAAGCGCTTCAGAGTTAATGCCAAGATGATGCAATCGATCGATTGCCCCAAGAGCGTCTTGGGTATGTAGGGTACTTAAGACTAAGTGGCCTGTTTGCGCCGCTTGAATCGTTAACTCAGCTGTAGCATGATCACGAATTTCTCCAATCATCATAATATCGGGATCTTGTCGCAATAAAGCCCGAATAATAGTGGGAAAATCGAGCCCGGCTTTGGGCTGATAAGCCACTTGGTTGACACCAGCTAGGCGAATCTCGATGGGATCTTCAATCGAACAAAGATTACTGCGCAGATGATTAAGATGATGCAAAAAGGTATAAAGGGTACGGGTTTTACCGCTACCAGTAGGACCGCATACTAAAAATAAGCCGTGAGGTTTTTCAATCGCCGCTTTTGCAAGTACAAGTTGAAGTGGTAGTAGCCCGAGTTGATCAAGCGCTAGCTCGTCTAAATTACTGGGTAACAAGCGAACGACTATTTTTTCGCCGAATAAAGTCGGTAAACTAGAAACGCGACAATGGATATCGGCTTGATTTAATTGAAGACCAATACACACCCGACCATCTTGTGGAATGCGTTGTTCTGCAATATCGAGGCGAGCTAAAATTTTAATGCGGGTAACAAGGCGTTCATGTAGTGCTTTATTTTGTCTACTGAGCACATGAAGGTAGCCATCAACCCGAATGCGAATTAAGGTAATGTGTTCTTGGGGTTCAATATGAATATCAGTAGCTCGCGCAGAGATCGCTTTAGCAGCGATTTCTTGCCAAGCACGAATAATGAGAGAGTCATCGGCTAAGAGCGTCAAACTTAAATAGAGCGACTAACAGTAGGCCGATGCAAGCGCACAGTTTTAATACCTTGGTCATCAAATTGCATAATTTCCATAACTACCCCCGCAATTTTGATACTGACATCGTGTTCTGGAATTTGTTCTAGATCTTCTAAAATTAAGCCATTTAAAGTGCGCGGCCCATTGATTGGTAAAGAAATTTGCAAGAGGCGATTAAGATCGCGTAAGTTTGCGCTACCATTTGCTAGGTAGGTGCCGTTAGCCTGCCAACGGGGCTCGTGGGATAAATTTGAGAATGAGGTAGTAAACTCGCCAATGAGCTCTTCAACAATATCTTCAAAAGTAACCAAGCCCATGACATCGCCATACTCATTAACAACTAGGCTAAGCCGTTGTTGATTATCTTGAAAAAATTGCATTTGCTGTAGCACTGGAGTGCCACAAGGAATGAAGTAGGGCTCTTGCAGTAATTCATGGAAATCAGCATGAGTTAGCTCGTCATTACCTAATAAAGATAACGCTTTTTTAACCGAAAGAATGCCGATAATGCGCTCAGAGTCGCCAGCAGTTACTGGAAGCTTATTGTGATAACAGGTTTCTAATTGCTGCACAACTTCATCGATAGGGCGCGATAAATCGAGTATTTCAATTTTTGCTTTCGGGGTCATTACATCGTCGACCAAGATATTTTTTAAATTAAATAAATTAAGCAAGATATTACGGTATTGACTTGAGACAAAATGATTAGACTCTAAAACTAAGCTACGTAATTCATCTGCTGACATAGCCGTGTTATTGCCAGCAGTTGAAAGCCCAAACAGCCGCATTAAGCCAGAGACAAAACTATTAATTAACCACAGCAACGGTCTAAGAAGATAAGTGAGCGGCAGAATGATCCAACTGACTTTGCTCGCGATTGATTCTGGAAAAGCAGCCCCAATAACTTTAGGTGTAATTTCGCTAAAAATAATAATTAGAAGTGCAATGGAAATGGTTGAGATCGATAAGACTAAACCACTATGCCCAAACAAATGCAGCGCCAAACTTGTTACTAAGATGGGCAAAATGGTATTAATTAAATTATTCGAAATAAGCAATACAGAAAGTAAAGAGTCGATGCGCTGGAGGAGGCGATCGGCGATGGCGGCACCAGGATGGCCTTGACTTGCCATTACGCCTAAACGATGGCGATTTGAGGCCAACATACTAGTTTCTGACATCGAAAAAAAGCCCGACAGAGCTAATAAAAAAATTACTAAGACAGCTTGACTCCAGAGGGGCCAGCCATCAAAAAAAGTATCCATAACAGTTTCCTAAATGGGACAATGAGCGTTTTAATATAGCAAACATCAATCAAAAATGTGTCAGATTAAACAGATTAAGTTGTAAGTAATTACCGAATTGTCTTCAATGCCTAAAAAAAACCTAAATTCCCCGCTTGCTATAGTAGTGAGTGCCGATTTTTGTGTAATAGCCGCCCCTTTTGGCAGATTAGGAATTCAGACTGAAATCGTCGATGGTAGTTTAATGGTCGCAAATATTGTTTATTTACCACTGCAGACCCCCTTGCAAAGACCAAACAATGATTTAGCCAAGCAGTTGGCGTATCAGTGCGCCGAATATTTTCACAATCCTGAGTTTATTTTTGATTTACCCCTTAAACCAGTGGGCACCATTCATCAGCAAAAGGTTTGGGCCACAGTTGCTCAAATTCCAGTGGGCTTAACCAGCACTTATGGGGAAATAGCCAAAAAAATTAAAAGTGGTCCACGAGCCGTAGGTTCTGCTTGTGGTGCTAATTATTATCCCTTAGTGATTCCTTGCCATCGCGTAGTGGCAGCAAGTAGCCTAGGCGGTTTTATGCAGGAAGATGCCCCAGGTTTTTATCGGCAAATTAAGCGTTGGTTATTACGACACGAGGGTGCAATTTTAGTTTAACGCTGGCCCAAAGCTCTTTTTACGGGCTGGGCTGCGAAAAAGAAAAAAATTCGTATTAAAGTATTCGAGTGTGCGGCTATTTTGGTAAATTGATAAAAAATCGCAACTGCACGACGAGAAATTTTCCGCTGTGGTGGGGCGCTGGTTTTGTCATCTACTACTAGACTATTGAGAGTAAGCACTGCCAAACCCAGGGCAAGCAAACAAAAGCGACGCATACCAATTTCTGCTTTGGGAATAAGGAGAATATAGGCTAGAGCGGCAGCAATTTTTTTCAAAGCTAAATCTAAGAGCGCGCTTTGCGACAGATTTTGGGGAATCCACGAAACACCTCGGGCATGGTCGTCAAATGAATCTTTCAAAATATTGGTCATTTGTAGTGCTTGACCAAATGCAATTGCGAGCGATTCTTGGTTGGTAATTGCTTGCGCAAATTTAACTGAGTGCGCAGCAAAAAGGGCGGTGAGCATTTCTCCCACTACTCCAGCTACTACATAGCAATATTCCTCAAACTCTTGAAGATCTTTCAGTCCTAATTGATTTTGTTTAGCATGAAAACGGGCCATGCCTTGCGACATAATGGTAATGCAACGCAAAATAGCAGTTTGTTGTGCAGCAGAACAACGCTGTAAAATACGTAGCACTGTATCGGTATGGGCGATTAAGTCACGTTCTGCCAGATGTGGGTGTAATTCAAGGGCTAATCGACAGGCCTCAATAAATTCAGTAACCGGCTTTTGTGCCAGACAAACTGCTAGAAAAAGCTCAGATAAGCTAACTTTTTCTGTTGGAGAAAGGCAGCTAGCATCTTCAATCGTGTCGACAATACGGCAAAGTAGATAGGCACATGCAACTGCGGGCTCGACTGCTGGAGGCAAGAGTGGAATGGTAATAGCAAAGGTTCGCGACACTAAATTCAGGGCTGCATTTTGATAGGCCAGGTCGGCTAAGGCTAAGTCGATTTCAGAAGGCATGCGGGCATTATGTCAGACGATTTACTTGGCAAACCTTTGCTTGGCACAGAATCAACTTATCATAGGATATGTGCACCTTAATAATTCGTTTTCTAACGTATTCCTTTGGGTTATTTTCACTCCTGTTAACGCAACCATCTATGGCTATTGAAGAACCTAAATATACGGTAATTGAGCAGCAAGCCCCGTTTGAATTAAGGGCTTATGCGCCGCACATTGTGGCCGAGGTTTTAGTTGAAGGAGACATGGATAGCGCTTCAAATAAAGGCTTTCGGCTTATCGCAGGTTATATTTTTGGCGGTAACCAAGCCCGCTCTAACCCTAGTAATCTTGCTTCTACTGGCCCTACTAGCGAAAAAATTGCGATGACCGTGCCAGTCAGTATTCAGCCATTTGAACCTGCAACAGCCATACCAGACCAACAGAATCAGCCCGTATTAATGGAGCAAAAAGCGGGAAAGTGGAAAGTCTCATTTTTAATGCCTAGTCAATATAGTTTGACTACTTTACCGCTGCCGCTAGATCAGCAAATTCAGCTACGTGAAATTCCAGCAATGCAAAAAGCAGCCATTAATTTTTCGGGTTTTAATAGCGCCGAAAAGGTTGCAGAAAAAACTTCCGAACTGTTGTTATGGATGGAAAAAAAAGGGCTAAAGCCAAAGGGTGAGCCACAATTTGCTCGCTACAACCCACCTTGGAGCTTGCCATTTATGCGCCGTAGCGAAGTACTGTGGCAATATTGAAGTCTATTTTTGCTGACTATTTTCTTAACAGGCGCTAGCGGTTTTATTGGTCAGGCGCTACTAAAAAAATTACTCGCTAGTCAGTATCGAATCATTTGTCATGTACGCTCGGCCGCAGCGCGTGACCAAGTTGAGGCGCTTGGAGGGATTGCTTGGCAGTTTGAGCTAGATAGGCTAAGCGACCTTGAGACCCAATTAAGACATTGTGACGTCGTCATTCATCTGGCCGCCTTATTAAAACTGGGGAGTACGCCAGCAGAATTTGCTAGTGCGAATATTCAACTAACACGCATACTTTTAAAAGTGGCCCAAGCAGCAGCAATTAAAAAATTTATTTACCTTAGTGCCGCATCAGTAGTGATGCATGGGCCGCAAGACTTATTGGATCTAGATGAAACTGCGCCTTTAACTCAACGGGCTGAATTGCCTTATTCATTCAGTAAAGCGCGCGCTGAGGAGCTAGTCTTGTCAGCAGCAAGCGCTTCATTTCAAACAGTGGCTTTACGCCCCGCTTTTGTTTGGGGGCCAAATGATGCAATCGAACGGATTATTGGGCCTGCTATCAAGTTAGGCAAATTTGCTTGGTTTGGTCATGGCAGTTATTTGTTTTCAACCTGTTATGTGGGAAATTTATGCGCAGCTGTATTACAGGCAATTAATCACGAGGTAGTGGGTCAAGCTTTTTATATTAGTGATGGTGAACCCGTGACCTTTAAGAAATTTATGCTCGCTCGTTTGCAAGCAGGCGGTTTTCAAGCACCAAGCTGGTCAATGCCAAAAAGCTTAGCTTGGGCCTTAGCCCATTTTGCAGAAACAGGTTGGGCATATTTGCGGTTAGTAGGCAAGCCGCCTTTAGTGCGGGAAATGGTAAGGCTGATGGGCTATGCTTTTACTTTAAATATTACCGCAGCACGAAGACAACTCAATTACGTGCCAGCATATTCAATCGCTGAAGGATTGGCTGAAATAAAAGTCAATCCAAAACCCAAGTACAGTTAGTTTTACTTAGCCTTGGCGCTGTAGCGAGCGAGGGTGTCGACCATGAATTTTGGTCAACAAAATCTCTGCCTGCTCGAGAGCTTGTTCCGCATCAACTCCGGTAATATCCGCACCTACCTGCGCTATAAGTTCAGGGTGAGCGACAAAAATAGGTCCGCCAACCATAATGCCAATTTTAGGATTCTGCGAGTTGGCCCGAATAACGTTAATAAAGCTTGCTAAGGCATCGAACTGATCTTGTATGCTCACAGAAATGCCGATTAAATCAAACCATTCAGCTTTGATGAGGGCAAGAATTTCAGCTTCTGAGTTTGCCCATTCGCCCCATACTTTCCAGCCGGCGCGACGAAAAAATTCAGAGACCATAAATAAACCCATGGTGTGTTGTGAATCCGGCATGGGGATCAGAATAGCGCGCGCACCCAGGGTATCAGAGCGGGCAAACTCTTGAAATAGTGGGCTCAGGTCATACATGAGTTGTTTTAGGCGCCACAAAGCTACTGTCACCTGATGAAAGGAGCATTCATCGTTATCCCACATTTCACCTAAACGGCGAGCAACCGGAGCAAGCAAGCGTAAATAGATTTCATCTAAGGGAATACCGCTCGCATGTAACTTGCTTACGTAGCGGCCGGCAACCAAGTTTTCATCAGCCAACACCAGCTTTGCTAAAGTAGCGATTTTTTCGGGATCTTCGATTGACTTGGATAAAAAGTGTTTGGCATCATCCGCAGTTTCGGCATTTAAATGGGTCGAGAGTAAGCGGGGAATAATCGATTTTTCTATGGTACGCACTAACCAACCCAGGTGCTCTTGAGGACCTGAATAGATTGGCAGCGGCTCGATCAAAACCGATTGCTGTAGTGAATTTTGTTGCAAACCATTTTTATCGCTTAGGTCTAGGCTGTCATCACACGAAAAGTCTGCGGCTTTTGATAATTTCACTAAAAACCTTCATTTCAAATAAATAAATCATCAGCGATGTTGCTGAATAGGTTCTTAATAATTTAAGTCTAGATAGGGGATTGGAGAATCCTGATTTACTTTTAAGGGTATACCCGATTTTGTAACTAAGTTTTTACCCTATATTATGTAAAATTTAATTGACACTTTATTTATTTTTATTAAAAATGGGTGTTGGAGACTATAAATGGCTGAACTAGCTGCATTACGCGCTCAAAAAAAGTCAATGAACATAGTGTTAATCACTATGGATACACACTTAAATAGTGCTGCGCGTCGTGCTGAGCAAGAGTTACAAAAAACCATACCCGGCCTTTCCCTAAAAATTCACTCTGCCAGCGAATATGCGACCAGCGAAAAATTATTAACTGAGTGCAAAAATGATATTGCTGAAGGCGATATTGTGATTGTCACGATGCTGTTTCTTGAAGATCATTACTTACCAATCGTAGAAAACTTGCGCGCACGACGTGAGCATTGTGATGCGATGTTGTGTGCGATGTCGGCAGGAGACGTCACTAAGCTAACCCGTTTAAGTAAGCTGGATATGAGTTTGCCAGCCAGCCCCTTAATGGCGTTAATGAAAAAGTTACGCCCCACAAGTAAAGATAAGGACGGCAAAAGTAAGGGGGGCGCTACTGCTGGAGCAAAACAAATGAAGATGTTGCGCTTGATACCCCAAGTATTACGTTTTGTACCAGGTACGGCACAGGATTTGCGAGCCTATTTCCTATCTTTGCAATACTGGTTAGGTGGCTCGCAAGAAAATTTATTTAATTTAATGAGTTATCTGATCAACCGTTATGCGGCAGGTGCACGAGCAAGTTTGCGGGAGAGCGCCAAAGCCATTGATCCCGTGGCTTACCCGGATCTCGGTGTCTATCACCCCCGCATGAAGGGGCGGCTAAGCGAGCGTTTACAAGACCTGCCAGTTGTAGTGCCGCAACCCAAGGCACGGGGCAAAGTAGGCATCTTACTGTTGCGCTCTTATTTAGTTTCAGGTAATAGCGGGCACTACGATCCGGTAATTACTGCCCTAGAAGCCCAAGGCCTGCAAGTCATTCCAGCCTTTTCATCAGGACTAGATTCGCGCCCTGCGATAGATGCTTTTTTTACGCAAAACGGTGAAGCAAGTATTGACGCGCTAATTTCTTTAACTGGCTTCTCATTAGTTGGCGGACCTGCATATAACGATGCTAAAGCGGCTGAAGAAGTTTTAGCAAAATTAAATGTACCTTATATTGCAGCCCATCCAGTTGAGTTTCAGAACCTAGAACAATGGGGCAGCTCTAATCGTGGCCTACTGCCCGTAGAGAGCACGATTATGGTTGCCATTCCAGAGCTTGATGGCTCAACCGTGCCGATGGTTTATGGAGGTCGACCTGGCGCTGCTGGCAAGACCTGTCATGGTTGTCATAAAGAGTGCACATTTACTGAGGCCCATAATCCCCAAGATATGTTTACCTGTGTAGAGCGCGTTGGCATGTTAGCTGCACGGGTGGGCAAGTTAGTTGATTTACGCCGCTCCGAACGAGCCCAACGTAAAGTTGCGATTGTTTTATTTAATTTTCCACCCAATGCTGGCAATATTGGTAGCGCAGCTTATTTAAGTGTCTTTGAGTCCGTACATAATTTACTGTTGGGCATGAAAGCGAGGGGCTACATAGTAGATGTGCCTGCCACTACCGATGAATTACGTGAACAACTATTAAAAGGGAATGCTCAGCAATATGGGGCTGACGCTAATGTCCATACTTTAATTTCTGCGAATGACCATGTTAAGCGAGAACGTTGGCTCAAAGAAATTGAAGCGCAGTGGGGTGCTGCCCCTGGTAAACAATTAAGTAATGGCAGCTCTATCTTTGTTTTAGGCAAACAATTTGGCAATATTTTATTAGCAGTTCAGCCTTCATTTGGATATGAAGGCGATCCGATGAGATTGTTGTTTGAGCATGGGTTTGCTCCAACCCATGCCTTCTCAGCTTTTTATCGCTACCTAAGAGAAGATTTTGCTGCCAATGCGGTAGTGCATTTTGGGACTCACGGCGCACTCGAGTTTATGCCAGGCAAGCAAACTGGTATGAGCGGCGCATGTTGGCCCGATCGCCTGATTGATGACTTACCTAATATTTACCTATACGCATCAAACAATCCTTCTGAAGGGGCGATCGCTAAACGCCGTTCGGGCGCCACTTTGGTTAGTTATTTAACCCCACCAGTAACTCAGGCAGGCCTCTATGCTGGGCTAGCCGATTTAAAAGTATCGATTGAACGGTGGCGCAGTCTCGAGCCTGAATTAGAAAATGAAAGTCGTGATTTAGCAGTTTTAATTCAAGCGCAAGCCGCAGAAATAGATTTATGCCAAGCTGACCCGCTTTGGGATGCGGCTGATAAACGCGCATTAGAGGGCTTGGTTAGTAATTTATATACTGATTTGCTTGAGCTTGAGTACACGTTGATACCGCACGGCTTGCATATTGTGGGCGCTGTTCCGCCGCTCGCAGAACGTTTTGGTTTATTAAAAGCAATGGCAGATGTAGCCTTAGATCATCCGGTGGACGATTCAGTCGTGCAAGACTTACTGGATGGCCAGATGCCGAGTGACGTCTTGAGTCGGCATCAAGACCTCCTGCAGTATGGCTCGCAAGAAACCTTAGAAGAATTATTCGCAAAAATGATTCGCGCCAATCAACTCATGTCACAAGAGACTGAGGTTACTGGCATGCTCGACGCCCTCGATTGTCGTTTTATTCGACCGGCTGCCGGTGGTGATGTGATGCGCAATCCTGAAGTTTTGCCGACGGGTCGTAATTTGCACGGCTTTGATCCTTTTCGCATTCCCAGTATTTTTGCAGTGAAAGACGGTGCTAAGCAAGCTGAAAAAATCGTCCAAAAATTTATTGATGATGGCAATGCAATACCTGAATCAATAGCCATGGTTTTATGGGGTAGTGATAACTTAAAATCAGAGGGCGGTCAAATTGGTCAGGCATTAGCCCTGATGGGCGCCTTGCCGCGCTTCGATAGTTATGGTCGACTTGCTGGTGCGCAGTTAATTCCGCTCGCAGAATTAGGCAGACCCCGAATTGATGTGGTGATTACGCTATCTGGCATCTTCCGCGACTTACTGCCTTTGCAAATTAAATTATTGGCTGAAGCCGCATTTATGGCGGCAAGCGCCGATGAACCGTTGGAGCAAAATTTTATTCGCAAACATTCCTTGGCTTACCAAGCAGAGCATGGCTGTGATTTGGAAACCGCAGCGTTACGTGTTTACGGTAATGCGGATGGCGCATACGGCTCTAATGTCAGCAACATGGTTGAGAATAGCGTGTGGGAAGAAGAAGATGAGTTGGCCGAAACTTATACTAGGCGTAAAGGGTTTGCCTTTGGCAGAGCTGGTAAGCCGATTCAAAATAACGCACTTTTGAAAAGCGTCTTGGCCAATGTTGAAATGACCTATCAAAATCTTGACTCTATGGAACTAGGGGTCACTACAATTGATAATTATTTTGATACCTTAGGCGGCATAACACGCGCAGTTAAGCGCGCGAAGGGCGGTATAGATGTGCCAGTTTATATTGGCGATCAAACTAAAGGCGAAGGTACCGTTCGCTCCCTCGCTGAGCAAGTTGCATTAGAAACACGTACCCGTATGCTTAATCCAAAATGGTATGAGGGGATGTTGCAACATGGTTATGAGGGCGTGCGGCAAATTGAAGTGCATATTACCAATACCATGGGTTGGTCGGCAACTACTGGTCAGGTCCAGCCTTGGGTGTATAAACAATTAACTGAAACATTCATGCTTGACCCAGAAATGCGCGAGCGTTTAGCTAAATTAAATCCAACCGCTGCTGCGCGTCTAGCAAATCGCTTAACTGAAGCCTCGCAACGCAATTATTGGCAGCCCGATTCTGCGATGTTGTCGGCCATGCAACAGGCCAACGATGAGCTAGAAGATCGGCTTGAAGGGGTGTACGAAGGAAGTGTTCGCGAAGCTGCTTAAAAAAACGGACCCCAGCTTTACGATTTTAAAAACTCCCAAAGTGCTTTAAGTCCCTCTTGCGGTTTTTCTTCTTGTGGGATGTGACCAATATTGGGCAGTGCAACTAATTTAGCTTTGGGCATCAGGCGCAAATAATCTTGCGCATTGGTAATCGGAATAAAGCCATCACGCTCGCCCCAGAGCAGTAAGGTAGGCACTTGAATTCGTCCCAATAGTGGACGGGGATCTTCTAAAATATGTTGCCTCATGAGTTCGATCAGACTTTCGCGCACGCCGGGCGCAAGCATTAAATCATAATAGCGTTGGGCTAGCGCCGCATCCATAGTTGCGGGGTTGGCATAAGCGGGCTTTAAATTCATTTCTAAAATAGATTGGGGCAAAAAATAGCGCATCGCATGCAGAATGGGTGAGATAGAAGGTTTTTCACCATATTGAAAGCCCTTACTAGCAAAACCATCGGGTGAAATTAAGACCAATTTATCCACACGCTGTGGTTGCGCGACTGCCATTTCCCAGGCAAAGCGGCCACCCATCGAGTTACCAATCCATACTGCGCTTTGAATGCCAAGTTGATCTGCAAAAGCACTTAAAAATTGCAATACAAATGCATCAGAATAGTCACCGCTCGGATTTGCGCCAGTGAGGCCAAAGCCAGGCAAGTCAAGGCTGATCACTCGATAATCTTGCGCTAGGGTAGGCGCCCAAGCATCCCAGGTGTGGAGACTTGAGCCAAACCCATGCAAAAAGATTAAGGTTTGCGGTGCTGGCTTCGTTGCGATGGGCGGCCCAAGATCACGGTAATGCACGCGCATACCCAATACTTGAAAAAAGGCACTTGGCGCTGGTGCATAGATTTTTTCTAAGTCGGCACGATTTTTATCGGGTGCCCACGCCCAAATAAGAATGGCAATGATGAGAAAACCCCCAACTCCTGTAAACCAAAACATAACTGATTTAAACTGATTCATCATCTTGTACGAAGTTTAACTGACTAAAGATACAAATATTAATGAGCTCTACCGCATCTCGACCTTTAGCAATCATTACTGGCGCTTCTTCTGGAGTTGGCTTATATGCGGCAAAAGCATTGTTACGTCGCAATTGGCAATTAATCTTTGCGGTTCGCGATAGTGAGAAAATGAATGCAGTAGCAATCAGCCATCAATTTTCGCCAGATCAATTTGTAATTTGGCCGATCAATTTAGGTGACCTTGATTCAGTCAATCAATTTGTGAAGCGTTTTCAAGAGACTCATAATTCATTAAATGCCCTGGTATGTAATGCTGCAACATATTTACCTTTGCTGAAAGAGCCTCAACGCTCCCCCCAGGGTTATGAAATTAGTGTTGCAACCAATTACTTTGGTCACTATGTGTTGAGTCGTTTATTCATTCCCAATTTACAAGTTGCTGCTGATGCTAATCAAGTTGCACGCCTCATCACCCTGGGCACGGTGACGGCGAACTCAGCAGAGTTTGGTGGTAAGGTGCCCATTCCAGCACCAGCAGACTTAGGTAATTTAGATGGCTTAGCAGCTGGCTTTAAGGCGCCCATTGCAATGATTAATGCCAAAGCATTTAAGCCTGGTAAAGCTTATAAAGATAGTAAATTATGCAATATGGTGATGAATCGTGAAATGCAAAAGCGGTATCACGCCAATACGGGCATTATTTTTAATACTTTGTATCCAGGGTGTGTTGCTGAAACAGCATTATTCCGTGATACGCCACCCCTCTTTCAGAAGATTTTTCCTTGGTTTCAAAAAAATATAACCAAAGGTTATGTAACCCAGGAATTAGCAGGCGAGCGGGTTGCCCAAGTTGTAGCCGACGTTCAGTTTAGTCAATCAGGAGTGCATTGGAGTTGGGGAAATCGTAATTCAGCGATTCGACAGCCATTTGCCCAAGCGCTTTCCATGAAAGCCAATAGCGAATCACTGGCGAAAAAATTGTGGGAATACACGGCAAAATTAGTCGGTTTAGAGGCGACTTAATCAGGTTTGATTTTTAGGAGAAGCAGTATGGCGCGGTACTATCCGTTTTCAGCGATCGTTGGACAAGAAGACATGAAGCGTGCTATTTTGGTCGCGGCCCTAGAGCCAGCAATTGGCGGTGTTTTAGTGATGGGCGATCGCGGTACTGGCAAGTCAACTGCAGTTAGGGCGTTAGCTGCATTATTACCGCCAATGGATGCAGTTGCCGATTGTCCTTATGGCTGCGATCCCTTAGCACCAGCAGGCCTCTGCTTTTATTGTGATGGTTTGCGCGCCAATCTGCAGGCCCTTAATGTAAGTCAAATCGCCGTAGGAAAAAAAGGTAGGCCAGTCAAATTAAAAACCATTAAACGCAATGTGCCAGTGGTCGATTTGCCATTAGGTGCTACCGAAGACCGGGTAGTGGGTGCTTTAGATATTGAGAAAGCGTTAACTTTAGGGGAAAAATCCTTTGATCCCGGTTTATTGGCGCGTGCCAATCGCGGCTTTCTTTATATAGATGAAGTCAATTTACTCGATGACCATTTAGTTGATTTACTGATCGACGTGGCAGCATCGGGCGAAAACGTAGTTGAACGAGAGGGCTTAAGTATTCGTCATCCAGCTAAATTTGTTTTGGTTGGAAGTGGCAATCCAGAGGAAGGCGAGTTAAGGCCTCAGCTACTAGATCGCTTTGGTCTGGCAGTTGAAGTGAAAACCCCTACTAACATGCAAGAGCGGGTCGCCATTATTAAACGCCGCGATGCCTTTGAGCGTGATTCAATTGCATTTCTAGCAGAATGGCAGGGACAAGAAGATACCATTCGTCACTCACTGCAGATAGCACGCAAGAAATTACCGCATATTAAAGTTGACGATAAATTGTTAGAGCAGGCTTCAACTTTATGCAGCCATCTAGGTACTGATGGCTTACGGGGCGAACTCACTTTATTGCGTGCTGCACGTGCGGTAGCAGCTTTAAGTGGTAAAAACAAAGCGAACCTAGAAGATTTGCGGGCGATTGCAATCCCAGCTTTGCAGCACCGCTTAAGACGCAACCCTTTAGATGATTCAAGCTCAGCAGTTCGAATTGAGCGCGCCTTAGCTGAAGTGTTCCCTGTATGAGTCTTGCGCTGTGGTTGCGTGCACTTTTGGTGGCACATATTCTAGTGAGCGATCCACATGGCTTTGGCGGTATTATTTTGCGTGCGCGGGCTGGTCCCGTTAGAGAGCGCTGGCTCCATTATTTACAAACCTTGGCCCACCAAGCAGGTCTCAAGACACCCCTGCGTCGAATTCCACTGGGCATTAGCGATGAAAATTTATTGGGTGGACTCGATTTAGAGGCCACTATCCATACTGGTAAGCCTGTGTTTAGAAGTGGTGTGATGGCGAATAGCGATAGGCAGATTCTGTTATTGCCGATGGCCGAACGAGTCGACGTGAATGTGGTATCCCGAATTAGTATGGCCTTAGATCAAGGACTGTTGCGCCTTGAGCGTGATGGTCAAAGCCATCTATTACCTTGCCATTTTGGTGTCGTTGCCTTAGATGAAGGCATTGAAGCTGAAGAGCGAGCCAATATTAAATTACAGGACCGATTGGCTTTTCATTTGAGTTTAGATGAAATTCATTGGCATGACTTACCAGTAAATGAAGATGGGTTAATTGATGTTAACGCCAGCCAGCGAGAACAAATATCAACTCAAGTAGTGGACACAGATAATTACGTCCTTACCGATGAGCAGTGGCTAGTAATCG
This sequence comes from Polynucleobacter meluiroseus, assembly GCA_945878885.1. GTDB lineage: Bacteria > Pseudomonadota > Gammaproteobacteria > Burkholderiales > Burkholderiaceae > Polynucleobacter > Polynucleobacter meluiroseus_C. The sequence continues at coordinate 91,940 of CAMCUP010000004.1, forward strand.
CCGAAACCGCTATGTATTTAGGGGTTCACTCGGTTCGTGCTTTACATTACGCGGCAAAAACAGCAGTTTATTTAGCGGCTATGCAGGGTGCAGATCAAATTAGCGATAGCCACCTCAGTGAAGCCATAGCTTTAGTGATTTCACCCCGGGCAACCCAATTACCCAGTGCCGAATCAGCGCCTACCGATACTGATCTAGAAAATGATGCAGAGCGCGATGAACCCCCCGAACAAAATAATGTTCCCGAGAATAATGTAGAGCAGCCGCAAGCGCCTGCAGAAACTCCGCCACCAGAAAATCAGCAGGATGTAGTTGAGGAAATTGAAGACAGCGTGCTAGAAGCTGCTAAAGCGGCTATTCCAGCTGATTTATTAAGTGAGTTATTAAAGGGTTCATTAATACAGAATCAAAAAGCCTTTGGTGGGAAAACCGGCGCTCGAAAAATCGGTCGTTTGCGTGGTCGACCACTGGGCTCTATTCCTGGCAATCCACATGCAGGCATGGCGCTATCTTTAATCGATACCTTGCGCACGGCTGCGCCATGGCAAGCGATCCGCAAAAAACAAAATGAATCGTTGGCTGTGCCGCGAGCCAGTAAAACTATTCACATCTCTAAAAGTGATTTTAGGGTGCGAAGATATCAAGAGCGAACCCAAACGCTCACGATCTTTGCAGTGGATGCATCGGGTTCAGCAGCAATGCATCGCTTAGCCGAGGCCAAGGGTGCAGTCGAGCTTTTGTTGGCAGAGTGCTATGTCAGGCGCGATCAAGTGGCAGTGCTTTCATTTCGGGGCACGGGTGCAGAAATCCTTTTACCATCAACCCGCTCACTGGTGCGGGCTAAACGTAGTTTGGCTGAAATGCCTGGCGGCGGCGGTACGCCATTAGCTGACGCAATTTATATCGCAACCGAAGTGGCGCAAAATGCTCAACGCCATGGCTTAACGCCAGTGATTGTTTTTCTCACGGATGGTCGAGCCAATATTGGCCGTAATGGGATGCCGGGTCGCGCACAAGCTCAATTGGATGCGGAACAAGCAGCGCGTTATTTGGCGCGCGCTGCCATTAAATCCTTGTGGATTGATACCTC
>CAMCUP010000005.1 GCA_945878885.1 Polynucleobacter meluiroseus
TTTATTTATCGCTTAGAGAAAAATAGGATTGCAGTGATACCGAATGGCATTTCTCTGCCTAATTTGCCTTCAAAAGAAATGCATATCGAAACCAATGACGCTACTTTTCGAGTTATCAATGTAGGTTCAGTATATGCGAGAAAAAGACAGGCTGATTTAGCCATAGTCATCGAAAAAATTGCTCAAGATACTGCAATTTCCTGTAAGTTCATAGGTGATTTGCAACATGCTAATACATTTGGTCCAGAATTTATTCATTACATCAACAAAAAACTTCCTTGCCATGAGTGGGCTGGTATCGTGCCCCATGAGCAAATTAATGCTGAACTAGCTAATGCCAATTTATTCTGTTTTCCATCAGGCGATGAAAGTTTTCCATTAGCACCACTTGAGGCAGCTGGCGTAAAAATACCTGTAATTTTGGCGGACCTAGCCCCTTATCGTTATATTGGCTGGAAACATGAAATCAATTGCTTGCTATATCCAGCTGGCAACTTGGTGGAACTAGAACAAGCCATACGACGTCTAATCAAAGACCCCAAACTAGCGGCAAAGCTTGCACAAGCTGGCTATGAATTGGCCCAATCAATGTCTTTTACACACTATCTAGACCGCATCACCCAGGCAATGATTGGACTAAAAGAAATAGTTAAAGAATAATTCCAATATTTTTTATTAAAATCAATGGCTTATAGATCAGCTAACAGCTTAAATTAAGAAAAATAGCAACTGCCATTAATCTAGCACCTGGCTACAAATTCGAGCATTTTTTTGACTTAGATCAAATAATCAATTGATAAATAGAGTTAAATTGTTACATCGTAAGTAATTACTTGAGTTTATATGGAGATATTCACGATGAATAACAGTCAGCCTAGCTTTAGTTGGATAAAAAAAAGATTTAAATCTATTGGTCAAAGAGTGGGATCGAGGACAAGCTTAAATATCCCAGCCGAAACGAGTTCAAGCAAATCAGGATTAGTAATGCGGGAGTGGTGTGCTAATCCAGAAAGCTGCTCAACAGATTGCAATGAATACTGCAAAAAAATAAATTTATAAAAAAATTAAGAAAGTTTTATTAAAGGCCTTAATTAAAGCGAATTAGTAATATAGAATCAGATCAAGATGATCAATACTGAGTTAGTCGGCCACATTGCAGCGTTTTTAACTACCAGCGCATTTTTAGTGCAGGCAATTAAATCATTTCGTACTAAAGATCTTTCGGGAATTTCATTGGGCATGTATTTTATTTTTGCTCTTGGGGTTGCCTTATGGCTAAGCTATGGCATTGCCCTAAACAATTGGCCGTTGATTTTAGCGAATAGTTTCACTCTGACATTTGCGCTTTGTATATTAATCATGAAAATCAAGCAAAATTCTATAGCAAAAAAATTAGATTATGTCAGAAACAATATTAATCGTTAGGGCTAAAATAGTAGTATTGAAAAAAAACGCAAGAACACAGTGAACTAAACCAATGCGACGTAAGTGGCTACTTAAAAAGCAAACGTCAGCTGTTTGCGCTGAAGTGCCAATTACGCAAGAAAAATATAAAAAATCACCATAATCAGGTAAGGGAGTCCCAGGAAAAATAAGCCCTTCTTGAATCTGACCATCGCCAGTAGATAAATAAAAATAATGAGCGTAGTAAAGGGCAAAAATAAATTGAATAAAGACCCAAGTCGCAATAATGGTAGAAACCGTTAAAGCAATATGCCAGAGACGAGAAATGCCATGAATTTCAGTAATAGAAGCGAGCTCAAAAATAACAGCAACAATTGTAGTAATTGTGGCAATTATTGTTAATACTAAGACTAGATATTGGCCCTCATCCTCTACTAAAGCTTGGGCACGAATCGTAGCATGATTAGAGCTAAAAATTAAATGAATAATGAATAAAACGAAAAGCCAAGCGGAAATATTCCAGCCAATAATAAATCGAGAAATTAGGTCTAACCCCAAAGCAGTTGGCAAAAAAAAGGCAACGGTAAGACCAACAACAAAAGCTACAACAAGCCGTATTCTGGCCTGAATGAATTGCTTAAAAGAATTTACTATGGTTAGCATGAAATTAAAATTTTGCTTAGGCTATAAATGAGAATCACTATACTTAAGAAATGATTAAACCACAAAGCACGGCAACCATTGCTTTTAGTTTTTTGCTATTAATTAGCACTCTAGTTTCTGGCCAAACTACAACCATAGCAGTTGCAGCTAATCTTAAGGATGCATTTAAAAGCATTATTGAGGCTAATCCAACATTTAAAAAAGAAGAAATAAAAATTATTTATGGCTCATCAGGAAATTTCACGACCCAAATCATTAATGGCGCACCATTTAATTTATTTATTTCTGCTGATGAACAATATCCTCTCGAATTATTTAATCATGGCAAAACAGTTGACCAAGGTAAAATTTATGCCTATGGAAAAATTGTATTAGTAACAAAAAATTCTTCGGGATTAAAGCCGGCTAACAATAGGCAAGAGTTAATCAAGTTAATTAATCAAGCTAATAAAATTGCTATCGCTAAACCTGAACTTGCACCTTACGGCAGAGCAGCCGTAGAATATTTAAAGGCAATGGGGGTTTGGGATCAAGCAAAAGAAAAATTGGTATTTGCTGATAACGTCGCCTTAGCAGCAATGTATGTAATGACAGGGGCGGCCGACATAGGCATAACAGCCCTTTCATTAGCGCTGTCACCCGCAATGAAAACGGAAACTCAATTTATTGTTATACCCGAACAACTATATGCGCCAATTAGGCAGCGTATGGTATTAATTAAAAATCCAACGCCGTCGGCTAAAGAGCTATATCACTATTTACAAAGCACAAAAGCCCAAGGCCTTTTTATACAGTTTGGATATACAGTGCCCTAAGCACAATGCATCCGTAGAGCACAGCAAGCAAGAGAAGTCGGGCTTAATGGTTACCTTCAGCATGCCCTGCAATTTTTTCTGACAGAGCAAATAACACACCAGTAAATAGAAACACGACATGCAAGCCAATTTGCCAAGCTAGATCAACCTTATCAGCAGTTTCAATCTCTAAAAATGCAGCCAAGAGATTAATACCTGATAGCGCAACAATAGAGCCAATTAATTTCAGTTTTAAGCTCGCAAAATCGACGCCGCCCATCCATTTGGGCCGATCGGAACTACGTCTAGCAACACCAATAACAGAGACAAAATTTTCATAGCCAGAAAAAATGACTAAGAGCAGTAAATTAGCCAACAGGGTTTTATCAACCAAGGAAAGTACGCCCGTTAAAAATTTAGCTTCAGAGTCTGCCCAAAAATTTAATGCAAAATGTTGAAATTCATGTAAAAACTTGATGGCCACTAAAATCAAAGTAAGTACCAAAAAAAGGTAAAAAATTGATAATATCCAACGGCTATTAAAAATAAATTTTTCGATTATATTTTCAAGTGAAAATACTGCATCATTTTCATCAGCTTTATTATTTTCAAGATTGTGGTTAGACATTTTTTCCCCTTTGTCGAATTTACCCCTGTTAAACCATTAAATAGGTATATCGGTTTATTCTAACCCTTTTATCAAATAAAAATTGTGGGACTTGTACCAAGCTATATGACAAGCTATAAAATAAGCAGATTCAGCACTAGCACCCCATACACATTAGTTTTTATATCTAAAGAAGATTATTTTGGCAAGTGTTAAAAGTTGTTTAGAGCAAAAATCAGGAGCCATTATTTCAGCTCAACCCAATGCATCTGTTAATGAGGCTTTGTTATTAAAGCGCGATAACCGAGTTCGTGCAGGGCTCGTAATTGAGGGCAAGAGTTTATTGGGCTTTATCTCCCAAGGAGATTGTGCAATTAAAGTTTTATTATCTGAATTAAATCCAAAAACAACGATGATTCAAGAAATCATGAGCAAAAATCTAATTACCGTTAGTTTGAGCGATAGCTTAGATCATTGATTGGGTTTAATGGCTTCATGTAATATTGGTCATCTACCCGTAGTAGATCTTAATTTCGTAGTGGGCATGGTATCAATTGGCGATATTGTAAAAAATATCATGAACCAACAGGGTTATCAAATTAAATATGTAGAAACCTACATCAAGGGCCACGGCGCAGCTTAGCCCTAACGCATTTAATAAATGGGTATGCTAATTATCATTTCGAGGCCAATACACAGTTTGGGATAAGTAAAACAGCATTTTTAATATCCCCTTTAACTATTTCATTAATATGCGGAGTAGAACAATCATAAGTTTTATTAGCGTATTTTGGAAGGCTCTCGGCAGCAAATTTTACGATACTAATGGCGTGTGCTACGCCCACAGGAATGACATCTTTTTTAAGATCTTCGACATAGTCTTTAAATATCCCAGGCGATAATTTGTTTAATTGATTTTTATGAATTTTATAAAGTTGGGAGTTAGGGCCCGCTGGCATTGTAATTGCAATTGCGCCCGGCTTTGCGTCTTTAGCGGTATATGGGCTAACTGTGCCACACATATTTTCCCCGGCAATAATAAGGGGTTGTTGGGAGCCTGGACATGAAGCTAATGCACCTAGAGATAAGGTCAGCATAAAAATACATAAAAAATAATTTTTCAAAGCTAGCTCCGATAAAAATTGTAAAAGGGGTGCGGAAGGCAAAGACATTGATACTAGACTAATTTAATTTTAATCAGACCTTACTATAGCGCCAAAATTGGGATTTAAGCAAGATACTAAAAATTTCCATAAAATATAAAAAATACCTTACAAAATAGCTCAATTTACGCATAGCCCAAAAAATGAAAATTGCCACAAGACCTTTGCTAGCCCTAATATGGTTTATCTGCCTACCAGCAAAATCTTCCGCACAAAATTTTGATCATCAGGTGAAAGTAAATGTGAGTAATACTGGCGATATCTTTGAAATTAATGCTAGCTTTAAGACACCTCTGAATAACTGTGATGCATTTCGCTATTTAACTGATTATGAGGCCGCAAAAAAAATCCCTGGCGTATTAGATTCGGTAGTAACACGTAAATCAGACACACTTGCGGTTGTCAATCGCACAATTAAAGAATCTATTTTATTTTTTTCAGTTACCATTAAAACTACGATCGAGTATAACGAGCTACCGTTTATAGGTTCAGACTTTAAGCAAATTGCTGGTGATGCCAAAATGTTTAAAGGGTCTTGGCGTTTAAAGCAAGATGAAACCGGCACGAGTTTTATCTATCGTAGCTTTATCGAGCCCAATACCATCGTGCCTAATTTTATTATTAGTAGTTATATTAAAAATGAGTTACAACAGCAATTTGTAGAAATTGCTAAACAGGCCGTGACAAATAATTCTAAAAATTATTTGGCTTGTAATTAGGCTGTTAAAAACTCAAGCGACTACCCTGAGGTTGAGTTTTGTGGTAATTCAGCAGCCGGCGTAGCCTCAGGAGCTTCAGCAGCCGGCGCAGCCTCAGCAACAGCCGCAGCTTCAACCATAGGCACTGCAGCAGCACTGGCAACATTTGTAGCCGCAGTCACCGCGGCTGCAGCTGCAGCTAGCGTAGCAGCCGACGGCTTTTGCTTAGCAAGCGCACGAACGAGCTTATTTTTGTCTTTAGGTTTAGTTGACGATTCAATCAACTTTGTTAATTGCGCATGATTTAGTGGTCCTAAGCGTGGTTTCCCAGTTTTAGTGAGCATAGAATCATTTTTTCTTGTTCTTTGATTTTGTCCAACAGCCATAAAAAAAGCCCTCAATAATATTAGCGATGGCTTAAGAAAGGCTAGCTTGGAAAGTTAGGCTTGATTAATCCCCCCATGGGGGCACAGGATGGTGATCTCAGGCGAGAATAATAGCATTTAGTGGGCTACTTCAAGGAAAATAGACTAATGTATAAATTAATTGCCTTTGACGCATATGGCACCCTATTCGATGTTTATTCGGTTGGTCAGCTAGCTGAGGCAATTTATCCCGCAAAAGGTAAGCAGCTTACAGAGCTATGGCGCGAGCGGCAAATTGAATATACCCGCTTAGTCACCATTAGCGATCCCAACCCAACTGGCAGCCAATATTACTTATCGTTTTGGGAAATTACTGCACGGGCCTTACGCTATAGTTGCAAACACTTTGGCCTGCTGCTATCGCCCGAAAATGAAAAGAAGTTAATGAGCCAGTATGCAAAATTAGCAGCATTTACCGAAAGTAAAGGGGTGCTAAAGGGCATTCAAGCCGCAGGCATCAAAAGTGCAATACTTTCTAATGGCAACCAACAGATGCTGACAACTGTGGTAGCGGCAAATCAGTTAACCCCTTATTTAGATAAAATTGTTTCAGTTGAAGATGTCAGGCAATTTAAAACAGCGCCCCAAACTTACGGGCTTTTACTAGATCAATTTCAAGTGGCAAAGCAGGAGGTCTTATTTGTATCTAGTAATGCATGGGACGTGGTGGGCGCTGGGTGGTTTGGGTTTGACACCTTTTGGGTGAATCGCCAAGCGCTACCCTTTGAAGAAATTGGCCTCCAACCGACTTATGAAGCTAGCGCATTAATAGACCTATTGCAAAAAATAGCCTGAACAATATATTTTATATACTGCACCAATCCTAATTGCGGGCCTATTCCATGTTTGAAGCTATTCAACCGATAATCTTAGTGGCCCTTGGCGGTGCCGTTGGTTCGGTTTGTCGTTATAAATTATCTAGCTTTGTGCTTCATCAAACAATTAATTGGCGCTTTCCCTTGGGCACTTTTTTAGTCAATGTAATCGGCTGTTTAATTATTGGGGTTTTAGCCGGGCTTATTCTAAAATTTGAAATGTTTTCATCTCAATCGCGTTTATTATTAATTACTGGAGTCATGGGCGGTTTTACAACATTTTCTGCTTTTGGACTTGAAACATTTTATTTAATTCGCGAGAAAGAATTTTTAGTTGCAGGTAGTTATGTATTTGGGAGCGTAGTGATTGGCCTTGTGGCTTTATGGATTGGATTCGCGCTAGTTTCCAGCCGGAGTTAGTCAAGTTTACCCATTTGATTGGCAATGATTAGTAATGCAATTGAAACACAGCCCAATAAAAAGAAAGCCAACTGGTGCAAAATTGCTGTACCGATCACCGTCATTAAAATAGTCCAGCCAATGGAGAGCTTCGCCTTATTGCTCAATTTTTTCATCTGATGCCTTTATTAATTAAATTAGAGTAAGCTTGCGCCCATTAGCACAATAATACTATTCATCATGATGGTATAGAAAAGGATATAAATGAAGCAATTAATCGTGGTAATTTGTGCGTGTGGCATATGCGCTCTGGGGCTTGGGGCTTGTGCCAATATTGTTACCAATGCATCTAACCCCAACCAAGTAACCCTCATTAGTAGCGGCACCGAATCGATGGAGAGATTAACTCAACAAGCTAATGCGTATTGCCAACAATATGGTAAAAAAGCTTCATTTAAAGAAAATGAAAGCCAGTTTATTAATATTTTTAATTGCAATTAATTTAAGCAGATTACCTTTAGGCTTGAATACTAAAAATTATTTACTAAGTAAATTAAATTAATTACGTGATACATAAAACATACGATTACATTATTGTCGGTGCTGGAAGTGCTGGTTGCTTGTTGGCAAAACGCTTAAGTGAAAATGCTGCAAAAACAGTTTTATTATTAGAGGCGGGAAAAAAAGACGATTACCTCTGGATACATATACCAGTAGGTTATTTATATTGCATTGATAACCCCCGCACCGATTGGCGTTTTCGTACTTCGCCAGACTCAGGCTTAAATGGCCGCAGCTTAATTTATCCCCGCGGAAAAGTATTGGGCGGCTCATCTTCGATTAACGGCATGATTTATATGCGTGGTCAGTCTGAAGATTATGACTTATGGGCACAGGAAACTGGTGAGACTGCATGGGGTTGGGAGGCTGCCCTAAAAAGATACAAAGTATTTGAAGATTACTTTGCTGGTCAAAATAACTGGCATGGGGTTGGTGGCGAATGGCGAGTAGAGCAGCAACGTTTGCACTGGCCAATCTTAGAGGTATTTAAAAAAGCAGCTCAAGAGCAAGGCATTCCGGCAAGTGAAGACTTTAATCGTGGCGATAATTTTGGGGTTGGCTATTTTGATGTCAATCAAAAAGCAGGTTGGCGCTTAAATACGGCCCGAGCATTTTTAAAAGGCGCAGCCAAAAGGAAAAATCTGCATATTATTTCTCAAGCTTTAGTGCAAAAAATTATTATTAATCCAAATACTAAACATTGTGAGGGCGTGCAATTTATACATAATCATATTTTACAAACCGTAGCTTGTACACAGGAAACCATCTTATGCGCTGGCGCAATTGGTAGTGTGCAAATTTTAGAGCGCTCTGGCATTGGTGCCGCTCATCATCTACAACAATTAGGAATTCCAGTTCAAGTAGATTTGCCGGGGGTTGGTGAAAATTTACAAGATCATTTGCAGTTACGGATGATTTATAAAATTAAAGGTCTTAGAACCCTCAATACCAAAGCTAAATCGATTTGGGGTAAGGCGATGATTGGGCTAGAGTATCTCTTCAAGCGCGCTGGCCCAATGGCCATGGCACCATCGCAACTCGGCGCCTTTGCCTATAGCTCTCCCGAGCAAAAGCGGGCTAATTTGGAATATCATGTACAGCCTTTATCACTCGAAAAATTTGGCGAAAATTTACATGACTTTAATGCGTTTACAGCAAGCGTATGTAATTTAAGGCCCAGCTCTAGAGGAAGCGTTCACATCAGTTCAACTGATTGCAATGCAGCGCCAGTAATTACTACCAATTACTTATCAACCCCAGAAGACTGCAAGGTTGCAGCAGAATCTTTAGTATTAACTAGAAAAATTGTAGCTAGTAAGGCTTTTCAAGCATTTCACCCCGAAGAATATAAGCCTGGCACACAATTCCAAAGTAATGCTGAGTTAATTAGCGCAGCGCGCGATATTGGCACAACTATTTTTCATCCCGTGGGTACTTGCAAAATGGGGATAAAAGAGGACCCACAAGCCGTTTTAGATGCCCAGCTAAGGGTTCTTGGCATTTTCAACTTGCGGATTGCCGATGCCTCGGCAATGCCCTTTATCACCTCTGGCAATACAGCGGCGCCTACAATGATGATTGCCGAACGTCTAGCCGAGTTGCTTCAAAAAAAATCATCCAATGGGTAATGAAAAATTACCGCTGAGCCATTTTCTTTTAGCATTAGCAGTGGTGGCGGTTTGGGGAAGTAATTTTGTGGTGATTAAGCTTGCCCTCTTTAATTTACCGCCTTTGTTATTTGCTGCCCTACGGTTTACCTTTGCCTTATTACCAGCAATCTTTTTTTTACCCAAGCCAAAGGTCTCCTGGCTTAACTTGGCTGCATATGGATTTTTTATTGGTGTAGGTCAATTTGGTCTTTTATATATTGCAGTACAAAGCCATATTTCGGCTGGATTATCTTCTGTAGTAGTGCAAAGCCAAGCATTTTTTACAATTGGCTTGGCTATGTATTTTGCGCGAGAGCGAATTGCCCAATTTCAACTCATTGCTTTGCTAGTTTGTTTAATAGGCTTGGGCATTATTGCTGGGCATACTGATCAAAATACCGATTTTTTAGGCCTAACCTTAGTCTTAATTGGCGCATTATCTTGGGGTCTTGGAAATACAGTGAGTCGCAATGCAGGTAAAGTCAATATGCTTTCTTATGTCGTTTGGTCGAGCATCTTCAGCGTTATCCCGTTAATTATTTTATCGTTGGTATTTGAGGGGTGGGATTTAATTGAGGCCAGTTTAGCCGGACTTAACGGCCCCTTATGGGCAGCTATCCTATGGCAGTCTTGGGGCAATACTTTATTTGGGTTTGCAGCTTGGGCTTGGCTTCTAGCCCGCCACCCAGCAGCAGTGGTTGCGCCTATTTCATTGTTAGTACCAGTTTTAGGAGTCGGTTCAGCTGCAATTTTCTTGAGTGAGCCTTTACCGTTATGGAAAATAACGGCAGCTACCTTAGTTATTACTGGGTTAGGAATAAATATGTATTGGCCCATCTTCAAGGCCAGACTTCAGGGGCGCATGTAATTAATGCGATGCTTATTAGGGTGACTTTATCCGGCAAGTTCAGACTGGTAAACCAAACCAGCATGTTCACGTAGGGCATGAAATCGAATTGCCTCCCAACGTTGTTGAGCAACATCAAGTTCAGATTTATGCGCTGCTAGAAATACGGGCGCGTTAACCACATCCTCAGCTATGCGATGAGAATTTTCTTGAATAAATTTTTTGAGGATAAGTGGGTCGTCCGAACTAACCCAGCGAGCCAAATTAAAGCGAGCAGGCAGTAAGCGTACCTCCGCTCCATATTCACTTTTTAAGCGATGACTGACAACCTCAAACTGCAGTTGTCCAAAAGCACCCAGTAACATCGGGCCCCCAGCAATCGGTCGAAAAACCTGAATGGCGCCCTCTTCGCCTAATTGCATCAGGCCAATACGCAATTGTTTAGAACGCATTGGGTCGGCAGACTCAACCATGCGAAAAATTTCTGGCGCAAAAAAAGGCAAACCTGTAAATTGCAATTCTTCACCTTCACTTAAGCTATCACCTAAACGCAGTAGCCCATGATTTGGCAAGCCAATAATATCGCCTGGAAAGGCTTCATCTAATATATCGCGACGTTGCGATAAAAATGAGAGGGCATTATTGGTACGAACCTCTTTGCCATTGCGGCAAATTTTTAAGCGCATACCGCGTTTAAAGTGGCCCGAGCAAATTCGTAAAAAAGCCACTCGGTCACGATGAGCTGGATCCATATTGGCTTGAATTTTAAATACCATCGCCGAAAATTTTGGTTCTGCAGGCTCAACTTCGCGTTGTAATGCCTTGCGCGAGCCTGGGGCTGGTGCCAGCTCAACTAAAGTATTAAGAATTTCGCGCACACCAAAATTATTAATTGCTGAGCCAAAGAAAACTGGCGATTGTTTACCGGCTAAAAACGCTGCACGATCAAATACTGGCATCGCGTGACGAATTAAATCAACTGCTACGAGGGCTTCTTCAAGCTCACTACCTAAGCGTTTTTTCAATTCAGGATCATGAATATCAATAAAGGTATTGCTACTTTCGGAAACCCGATCTTCACCAGCTTTGAATAAACGCATTTTAGATTGGGCAATATCTATCACCCCTGCAAACGATTTTCCCATACCAACTGGCCAAGTAAATGGCACGACCGCCATCCCTAGGGCAGTTTCAATCTCATCCATAAGGTCAAGGGGACTTTTTACTTCACGATCCATTTTGTTGATAAAGGTTACAAGGGGTGTATTGCGGGCTCGACAAACTTCAAGTAAGCGTAGTGTTTGTGCTTCCACACCATTGGCAGCATCAATGACCATTAAAGCTGAATCAACAGCAGTTAATACCCGATAGGTGTCTTCCGAAAAATCTTGGTGGCCTGGGGTATCGAGCAGATTAATGATGCAATCTCGATATTCCATTTGCATTACTGAGCTGGCAACAGAAATACCCCGTTGCTTTTCAATTTCCATCCAATCGGAAGTGGCATGTCGAGTGGCTTTACGGGCTTTAACACTACCGGCAATTTGAATTGCGCCCGCATACAGCAACAATTTTTCAGTCAGAGTTGTTTTACCCGCATCGGGGTGGGAAATAATAGCAAAGCTACGACGCCGCTGAACTTCTGCGGCCGTGCTGCTGGAAGAAAGTGTTTCGATGGGGCGCTATCTTTGGAATATCAGAACAGCGCCTATTATAAGTGCGGGCGAAATTAAAACCGCTCGTCCACTTTGAGGTGGCGCCATTGCCCCAAAGGTAGGGGCCCCAAGCTAATTTGCCCAATACGAATTCGTTTTAATCCAACTACCTTTAGATCAACGAGTTCACACATACGCCGAATTTGCCTTTTGCGTCCTTCACGGAGCACAAAGCGCAACTGATCTTCATTTTGCCAGCTTACTTTGGCGCGCTTAAGCAATTGGCCGTCTAGTGATAAGCCATGGTTGAGTTGCTCAAGGCCGGCAGCCGATAACTTGCCTGTTACCCGCACTAGATATTCTTTTTCAATCGGGCTATCTTCACCAATCAGTAGCTTAGCAATGCGACCATCTTGGGTTAAAACTAGCATCCCAGTGGAGTCGATATCAAGCCGACCGGCTGGCGCTAGGCCGCGAGTATTAAAACGTCCGCTACGATTGGGTTCTAGTGGATTGGGGAAATAGTGTTCCGCCGTAATAAGGGAGGCTGCTGGTTGGTAAGCTTGATCATCATCTAAATGTGAAATAAAACCAATGGGCTTATTTAAAATTACCGTGATGCGCGCTTCTTGCTGTCGTTGGGCTGCCGCATGAAGTTCGATTTTTTGATGCCGAAAGGCGCGCGTACCAAGTTCAGAAACTAATTCTCCATCAACGGTCACTAAGCCTTGTTCGATATAGCCATCAGCTTCGCGGCGAGAGCATAAGCCTAGCTCGGATAATAATTTAGAAACCCGTACTTTTTCGAGTGGCCCACTATTTTTTAGCGGCTCATTAGGGGAATTAATTTGGCTCACGGTATTTAGGTTAAATAATAAGCATATTACAGAGAGACTCTGCATTAGCAATTATCAATGCTTAATAAAAGCTACTTTCACCACTTGGCCTATTTTTGAAACGCTTATGTACCCAATAGTATTCCGCTGGGCGCTGACGAACGAGGGCTTCAATTTGGCGATTTAAAAAGGCGGTATCGGCGATAACGTCTGTGCTCGGAAAGCCTACCAAGGGTTCACGAATTTCACAAAGATAACCAGATTCATCGGCTTTTAAGGTGGTGCTCATAATGCACACCTCAGCTTTAGATACTTGGGCTAAACGGGAAACCGCAGTAATAGTATTAGTTAAGATGCCAAAAAAGGGCACGAAAGCCGAATCTTTAATGCCTAAATCAATATCAGGGGCAAGGATTACAAAATTACCGTCACGAATTTCACGAATCAGCTGAATCATATTGCCCTGTCGTTCAATCGAATTACCCCCAAAACGATTACGCCAAGAAATAATTTTTTGATTAAAGAAAGGAGTCTTCATGCGCTGAAAAAAACCAGAAGTGCGCGGCCAATTGCGTTCATTGGCTAGTGCGCTAATAATAATGCTGCCTTCAATACCAACAAAGTGGGGGTTAACTAAAATACGCGGCTTACGATCAGTTAGATCAACTGCAGTACGAACTTCAATCATCTGATTGAGTTGAGCTGCTGAACCGCGCCAAATAATACTGCGCTCAACTAAGCTGCGGCCCAATAAGCGCCAATGTGTGGCAGCCAAGGAGCTAATTTCCTCATTGCCCAGTTCTGGAAAACAAAGTTGCAAGTTTTTCTTAACAACCTGATTGCGTTCGCTAGGGATGTGAGCTGCTAGCCAGCCTAAGCCATAACCAAGATGAACTAAGGCTGGATAGGGTAGATACGTTAAAGCATTGAGTAGCCCGACCAGCAGATGATTTAATGCAGACTTAAGCCAGCTCAAAGTGGCCCCATTAACAATACAATTTGGCAGCTAGGGGCATTTCCCGCTATGTGTGGGTGATTAGTGCTCAGTTTGATAGCGCGCAAGGCTGTTGGTGTGGGCAATAGCCAGTTCGGCAGGGGCGCCTACTGTCATGCCTAAGTCGTTGATAAGACCATTTTCTAAGCGATAAGCCCAGCCATGAATGGTTAAGTTTTGCCCTCGCGACCAAGCATCTTGGACGATAGTGGTTTCGCATACATTCACAACTTGCTCGATTACATTTAACTCACATAAGCGATCTTGTTTTTTTGCGGTTGGCAGGGCATCGCCCAAATAGCGTTCATGCATTTGGCCGACATCTTTTACATGGCGCAACCAATTGTCAGCAAGGCCAATACGGCGCCCACTTAATGCCGCATGCACGCCAGCGCAGCCATAATGACCCACAACTAAAACATGCTCAACTTTGAGCAAATCAATTGCAAATTGCAACACAGAAAGGCAGTTTAGGTCGGTATGGACCACCACGTTTGCCACATTTCGATGCACAAATAACTCGCCAGGCAGCAGATCAACAATTTCATTGGCCGGTACTCGGCTATCAGAGCAGCCAATCCAGAGGTATTTAGGAGCCTGCTGGTTAACTAGACGCTTAAAAAAATTTGGGTCTTGTGTAATCCGCTTCTCAGCCCATTGGCGATTATTTTGAAATAGCTGTTGAAGGGTTTTGTCTGAATTTTCGGCTGACATAGAGTAAAGTTTAAAGTACTTTTAAAATACCAAGCGAAATGAAAGAAACGTATGTACAAGTTCTTTAAATACCTACTTTTACCCCTATTAGTCATTGGGGGTTTATTAGCAGCCTATACCTGGGCCGCACTAAATTGGAGCTATTCTAGCGGCGAGCGGGCAGGATATGTCCAAAAATTCTCCAATCGAGGCTTTATTTGCAAAACTTGGGAAGGTGAGTTAGCAATGGTTTCAATGCCAGGCACGATGTCTGAAAAATTCCTTTTTACAGTAAGGAATGATGTAGTAGCGCAGAAAATTAATGCTAATTTAGGTAAAAAAGTTGCCTTAAAATACGACCAACACATTGGTTTGCCGTCTAGTTGTTTTGGAGAAACCGAATATTTTGTAACGGAGTTGATCGTATTGGATTAACTCTCAGAGTTGATCCAATATAGAATTTTTACAAATTCACTTTATTTTTGTAATAAATTATGGTTAAAATCTCATTAGCGCGTTGTGCGCAATCTAATCCACAAGGAGCCTCACTTGAACAAAGCAGAACTAATCGCAGCAATTGCTGACGATGCCGAAATTTCAAAAGCAAAAGCTGAATTCGCATTAAATTCATCCATTGAAAATATTATTAAAGCTGTTACCAAAGGCGACTCGGTACAGTTAATTGGTTTTGGTACTTTCTCATCTGGTAAGCGTGCCGCCCGTATGGGTCGTAATCCAAAAACTGGTGAGCCTTTAAAAATTGCCGCAGCTAAAACAGTGAAGTTTTCTGCTGGTAAAGCATTTAAAGATTCAGTGAACAAGCGCAAGAAGTAATTTGCTTACAATCAAAAAAGCCCGGTTCGCCGGGCTTTTTTATTATTTTTAATATGGCTAAAAGCTATATTTCATGGGGCTTATAGGGGTGTTAGGTTTGCACTAATCGACGATGCCGATGAATGCTCATTAAAATTCCAGCACCAAACCCAAGTGTAACTAACGCAGTACCGCCATAACTAATAAATGGTAACGGTACACCAACCACTGGCAGTAAACCACTTACCATGCCAATGTTGACAAATGCATAAGTAAAGAAAATTAAAGTAATTGACGCTCCAAGTAGACGAGTAAATAAAGTTGGCGCACTGGCGGAAATAATTAAGCCACGTTTAATTAAGGCAAAAAATAAACCCAATAAAACAATATTTCCAATCAAGCCAAATTCTTCAGAGTAAACCGCAAAAACAAAATCAGTATGTTTTTCGGGAATAAATTCAAGGTGTGCTTGCGTGCCCATATTCCAACCTTTGCCAAAAAGACCGCCAGAACCGATCGCAATAATAGCTTGAATGGTATGAAAACCTTTCCCGAGGGGGTCACTAGATGGGTCTAAAAGGGTGCAAACCCGATTCTTTTGATACTCCTTAACTAAGGGCCAACTCATTTCAGGAACACAAATGGTGCTACCAAAAATAATCAGCAAGGCGATGCCGATGATACCAAGCACGACTATGGGAATAATCCACCGCCATGGCAGCCCAGCTAGAATAATTACATATAAACCAGCCGCAAATACCAATAAAGCGGTGCCTAGGTCAGGTTGACGGGCGATTAAAAAAACGGGTAAGGCCAATAAAAGCCCAGCAACCGCATAATCCCAAGCTTTAAGTACCCCTTCGCGTTTTTGAAAGTACCACGCCAGCATGAGAGGCATGGCAATTTTCATAATTTCAGAAGGTTGAATTACAAACCCAAGATTAAGCCAACGGCGCGCACCTTTTTTAATGAGGCCAAACAGCGCGACCGCAATTAATAGTGCTAATCCCACGCTATACACCCATACCGCTGCAACTTCTAGCCATTTAGGAGGGATGCGTGAAACTAGCCACATCAAAATAAATGCTAAAACAAAATTACGAATTTCATCTTCAATGCGTACGGCGGTATTTTGTCCGGCCGATAAAAAAGTAATGAAACCAATGGCAGCTAAGGCTAAAAATATTAGACCAAGCTGACGGTCAAAGCCAAAAAAGAATTGTCCAAACCATTTTTTTAAGGTGCCCTTTTCCATTCAGGAACCCCCTTTGGCCATTTACCTTCAAGATAAAAATCAAGCGCTTTACGAGCAATAGGAGCAGCATGCTGTGCGCCAAACCCAGCATTTTCAACCACCATGGCAATTACAATGGTTGGTTTTTCAGCTGGAGCAAAGGCAATGAAAAGAGCATGGTCACGTAAATATTCAGACGTGGCGGCATGGTTGTACTCTTGAGAGTTGAGACTAAATACCTGTGCAGTGCCAGTTTTACCGCCAGATTGATAGGTCGCACCTTTAAAGACCGCCGCTGAAGTACCTGCGCGGTTTACTTCGATCATGGCTTTTTTGATCACCTCAATATTTTCAGGCTTAAATTGCAGGCGATAACTTTCTTTAGGTGTAGTTAATTCTCTTTGCCGCGTAAATGGGTCTTCAATGGCTTTAACTATATGCGGTTTCATTACTACGCCACTATTAGCAATATTTGCTAGGGCATGGGCTAATTGCAAAATCGTAAAGGTGTTATAGCCCTGTCCAATGCCTAAAGAAATCGTTTCGCCCTCAAACCATTTTTGCTGTTCAGGTTTTTTAAAGTTAGCTTTTTTCCATTCGGTTGAAGGCAATATGCCGCGACTTTCTCCTGCTAGGTCGATGCCAGTAATTTGTCCAAGCCCTAAGGGCTTCATAAAATCATGAATCATATTAACGCCCATGTCACGCGCTAGAGTGTAATAGTACGTATCACAAGACTCAACGATCGATTTTTGCATATCAACTGTGCCATGTCCCCCCTTTTTATCATCCCTAAAGGTGTGGTTTCCAAAATTAAAAAACCCTGGATCAGAAATCGCATCTGTTGGTTTGCGCTTATTCGTTTCAAGTGCCGCTAAGGCCATAAAAGGCTTATAGGTTGAGCCTGGGGGATAAATTCCCTTTAGGGGCCTGTTATAGAGGGGCTTTTGTTTTGATTCATTGAGTTCTTTCCAGGTAACCGAATCAATGCCCTCAACAAAATCGTTAGGATTAAAATTCGGCTTTGAAACAAATGCCAAAATATCACCCGTAGCTGGGTCAATCGCAACAAAGGCACCTCGATAGTTGCCATACAGTTCTTCTACTAAATACTGTAATTTGATATCAATTGATAAAACGATATTTTTTCCTGGGGTAGAAGGGAAGCTAGCTAAGGTGCGCACCGGCTTACCACCAGCAGTAATTTCTACTTGATCAAAACCAGGCATGCCTCGCAAGACTGGTTCATAGCTTTGTTCGATACCAATTTTGCCGACGTATTGAATGCCAGAAAGAAAGGCTGCTTGCAAAGCAAAGGGATCAATATCGGGACGAGCAGCCTCAATTTCAGTTTGCATGCGCTCTTTATCGCGTTGAGAGACGCGACCAATATAGCCAATTAAGTGTGAGCCAAGTTCGTTATAGGGGTATTCGCGAAAACTACGTGCTCGAATTTCAACGCCAGGAAATTGGTATCGATTGGCCATAAAGCGTGCAGTTTCGGCATCAGTCAACATTGAGCGCAAGGGAATGGTACCCATATTGCGCGCATCTTCTAAAGAGCGCTTAAAGTTTTTGCGATCGCGTGGCGTAATCAAGACTATTTTAGCGAGGCCATCAATGACATCATCAATATTGTCACGGGTTTCACTAGCATTAATTTCTAAGGTAAGCGCAGAATAGTTGCGTCCAATGACAATACCATTGCGATCAAGGAGTAAACCACGATTAGCAGGTGCTGGCACAATAGCAATGCGATTACTTTCAGCTAAGGTTGAATATTTATTATGACTAACTAGTTGTAACCATACTAGCCGCGATAATAAAATTAAAAAACAAAAAGAAACAAAGAGCGTAGCAACATAGATGCGTTGTTGAAAAGAATCTAAATTAGGTTTTTTAAGTGAAGCCATGTGAAGCTTTAGAGCGGTCGAGTATGGTCAATATGTAGGGGGCGACGTTGCGGCGCTAATAGTACGCGCGTGGCTAGCGGCCAGAGCAGTGCTTCAATTACAGTTTGTAAAACACCGCCGCCAATTGCCCACCAGTAAATAGTGCCACTCAAAATCCAATGGGTGAGCGGTGGACAAAGTGCCACCAATAAAAATAAAGGCGCAATATGTAGGGCTTGGGATATTACGGGCAACGCAATGATGCGCCTATGCCAAGTAACCGCTAAATAGGCGGCTAACGAATAGCTAAAAGCATGAATGCCCAGTAAATCAGAATTGTGGACATCCATTAATAGGCCTAGTGAGAATGCGACAATAACGCCGATGAGACGATGTTGGTGAATATTCCAAAAAATGAGAGCGATCACTAAAAAATCAGGAATCCATGCATTGTTGCCAAGAGGCAGTAGATTCAGTAAAAGCGCGCAAAATAAACTGAAATAGATAAATAAACGGTTTACAGGGTGCAGAATATAGCCGCTTTGAAAGTCGATCATTGCAGACCTTTGGTGCGTGTTTGACGTCGACCCGGACTAAACCCGGGATTATCTTGCGCCTGGCCAGTGGGCTTTCCCAAGGAATTTAACGGCGCTGGTTTTGCATCAACTTTTGCTTCATAAAGCAAAGCTAGCGCATGGCGATAGCGATTCACTGGGGCAACTGGCACACAAAATACATTGGAAGAATTTTTTTCGAGATTACGCTCGATGCGGGTAATCATTGCTACCGCAAATCCGGGTGGGTAGGTGCCATCAATACCAGAGGTCAAGAGAATATCGCCCACTTCTAAATCGCTTGCAACTGGCAGATATCGAAGCTCTAGCGGGCTACTTCGGCCAGTACCAAAAACGGCCGCGCGCAATCCATTGCGCGCTACCTGCACGGGTATAGCAAAATCACGATCTTCTAAAAGCGATACTTCGGCCGAGTTTTCATACAGTCGGACTACTTGTCCCAAAATGCCAGCATCGTTCGCAATTGGGTTGCCAGTTTTTAGGCCATCATTACTACCGCGATTAATTACAATGCGTTGTGAAATTGGATTTGGTGGGTTAAACAAAATTTCTACTGGCAAGGTTTTATAGGCAAGCTGTTTTTGTAGTTCAAGTAGTTGACGTAGATTTTGATTTTCTGCCAAGAGTAATTCACCTTGTGTTGCTAGCAGTGAAAGTTCAGACTGCCGCAGTTTCATGCTTTGATTTTCGCGCTCGAGTTCGCCGCGGGTGGTGAAGTAATTACTAGTCCAGTCGTAAATCAGTCGGGGTGTAAGGGTGACATATTCAAGAGGTCGTAAGAGCCAGTTGATTTGATTGCGCATTGGATCAAGGGTATTAAAACGAAAATCTATGAACATTAAGGTCATGCTAATAACTAAGCAGGCAATCAGCTTAAACAGGGCAGAAATGCCCTGTTTAAAGAGTGGCGGAGCGCTATGTTGCAAGGCCCTGACCGAATAAACGCTTACTTACTCTTGCGAGAAAACACCGCTCAGCTTGTCCATGCGTTCGAGCGCAATACCAGAGCCACGAGCTACGCAGGTAAGGGGGTCTTCTGCAATGTGAATGGGCAAGCCAGTCTCTTCTAAGAGCAGACGATCAAGGTCGCGCAAGAGCGCGCCTCCGCCAGTGAGCATCATGCCGCGTTCGGCAATATCGGAAGCAAGCTCTGGGGGGGTTTGTTCAAGCGCTGATTTAACTGCAGTCACAATTTGATTTAAAGGATCGGTGAGTGCTTCTAGAACCTCATTACTGGTGATCGTAAAGCTGCGTGGAATTCCTTCGGCTAAATTACGTCCTTTGACTTCCATTTCTAATACTGCTGAGCCTGGAAAAGCAGAGCCAATCGTTTTTTTAATATTTTCAGCAGTTTGCTCGCCAATGAGCATGCCGTAATTTCGGCGAATATAGTTTGCGATTGCTTCATCAAATTTATCACCGCCAACGCGCACTGAGCCTTTGTAAACCATGCCGCCCAAAGACATCACACCAACCTCAGTGGTGCCACCGCCCACATCAATTACCATCGAGCCGTATGCTTCTGAGACAGGCAAGCCCGCGCCAATTGCCGCGGCCATCGGCTCTTCAATTAAAAATACTTGTGATGCTCCAGCGCCCAAAGCCGATTCGCGGATAGCCCGGCGCTCAACTTGGGTTGAGCCGCATGGTACGCAAATAATGATACGCGGGCTAGGCCGGAGTAACTTGCTTTCATGCACCATTTTGATAAATTGCTTGAGCATCTGCTCGGTAATGGTGAAGTCGGCAATCACGCCATCTTTCATCGGGCGAATGGCTTCAATATTGCCAGGAACCCGACCTATCATGGCTTTTGCTTCCGTGCCAACCGCTAGAATGGTTTTTTTACCGTTAGGGCCGCCTTCTTGGCGAATCGCTACTACTGAAGGTTCATCGAGTACGATTCCCCGATCGCGCATATAAATTAAGGTATTTGCTGTGCCAAGATCGATTGCGAGATCATTAGCAAAATAGTTACGAATCAGACCAAACATAATGTAAGTGGGAAAATAGTCAAGTTAATGAAGATAAAGAAGAATGATACCCTAGCGCCCCATGAAACTCGATGAAGTCCAGCGCATTGCGCACCTTTCTAGGCTCGAATTGAGCGATTCTGAAGCAAAGGCAATTTTGCCCCAGTTACAGGCTATTTTTGCTTTAGTGGCAGAAATGCAAGCGGTAGATACCAGTGGCTGTGAGCCAATGGCGCACCCCATTCTTTTTTTACGTGACTTGGCTCAGCCGCTCAGAGTAGATCAGGTTAGCGAAACCGATCAACGCACTGTAAATATGCGTTCCGCTCCAGCCCAGGAGGATGGGTATTTTCTGGTTCCGCGGGTGATTGAATGAGTTGGCATATGAGCACCATAGCCTTGCTCTCTAAGGCTTTAGCGGCTAAGCAGGTATCAAGCCGCGAATTAACTAGCTATTTTTTAGAGCGTATTGCCAAGGGCAGCCGCTGGAATGCATTTTTAGATGTTAATCCTGCCCTCAGCATGGCGCAGGCTGATGCCGCAGATGAGATAAGGGCAAATGGACTAGCTGGGCCCCTAACAGGTATACCAGTAGCACACAAAGATGTCTTCGTAACTCAAGGCTGGCATTCGACGGCAGGTTCTAAGATGCTTAGCAATTATCAAAGTCCTTTCGATGCTGCGGTAGTAGCGCACTTAGGCATGCCCGATGAGCAAAATCCCACTGCCGCAGGCATGGTCTGTTTAGGTAAAACCAATATGGATGAGTTTGCCATGGGCTCATCGAATGAAAACTCTGCTTTTGGTGCCGTGCTCAATCCATGGAATCCAGCATGCGTAGCGGGTGGTTCATCAGGCGGATCGGCAGCAGCAGTTGCCGCAGGGCTAGCCCCGATTGCCACTGGCACCGATACGGGCGGCTCGATTCGTCAGCCAGCAGCCCTTTGTGGCCTGACAGGAATTAAGCCAAGCTACGGGAGGGTATCGCGTTACGGCATGATTGCTTACGCTTCTTCTTTAGACCAAGCTGGCCCGATTGGTAAGAGCGCAGAAGATTGCGCTTGGTTATTAAGCGCAATGTCATTTCATGATCCCCGTGATTCAACTTCCTTGGCCGACTCGGGAGAAAATTTTGCTCGCTATTTAAGCCAAGCTTGGAGTGAGCCGCAAATGCTCAACCCAACTAAACCATTAAGTGGACTGAAAGTTGGTTTGCCCACTGAGTTTTTTGCTGAGGGTTTAGCACCAGAGGTAGCAAAGGCAGTTGAAGCGGGCGCGCAGCTATTAGCGCAATTAGGCGCAACGATTTGTTCAGTTACTTTACCCAAAACAAAATTATCTATTCCCGTGTATTACGTGCTTGCCCCCGCCGAAGCCTCAAGTAACCTAAGCCGTTTTGATGGCGTGCGCTATGGTCATCGCACTGCTCAATACACTGATCTACAAGAGATGTATAAAAAATCACGTAGCGAAGGTTTTGGTGCAGAAGTGAAACGCCGCATTTTGATTGGGAGCTATGTTTTATCGCATGGTTACTATGATGCCTATTACCTACAAGCACAAAAAATTCGACGGATTATTGCCGCCGATTTTCAAGCCGCATTCAATCAATGCGATGTTATTTTAGGCCCCGTAGCCCCCGATGTTGCATGGCGCTTGGGGGAAAAAACCGAAGATCCATTGCAAATGTATTTGGCTGATATTTACACCTTATCAACTAATTTAGCAGGTTTACCAGCTATGAGTGTGCCCTGTGGTTTTAATCAAAATAATATGCCGATTGGGATGCAGCTTATTGGCAATTATTTTTCCGAGGCACGTCTCTTACAAATTGCCCATCAATATCAGCAGGCCACCGATTGGCATCTGCGTCAGCCTAGCGAGGTGACGTAATGGAATGGGAAGTAGTTATTGGACTAGAAACTCATACGCAATTAAAAACGCAATCAAAAATATTTAGCGGTGCTAGTACACATTTTGGCGCGCCTGCAAATACCCAAGCGTGTGCAGTCGACTTGGCATTGCCTGGAGTACTACCCGTTTTAAATCGACAAGCAGTCGAGCATGCAATTCGATTTGGTTTGGCAATTGGCGCGAACATAGCACCCGTCAGTATTTTTGCGCGCAAAAATTATTTTTATCCCGATTTGCCCAAGGGCTATCAAATTAGTCAGTATGAAATTCCAGTGGTGGTGGGCGGTCAGGTGGAAATAATTTTTAATGGTGAGGCTAAGTTGATTCAGCTAACTAGAGCTCACTTAGAGGAAGATGCAGGAAAATCGGTGCACGAGGATTTTATTGGACCTCACGGCGAACCCTCAAGCGGCATTGATTTAAACCGAGCGGGCACGCCCTTGCTTGAAATTGTTACCGAGCCAGTCATGCGCAGCGCAGCAGAAGCGGTGGCTTACGCTAAGGCGTTACATAGTTTAGTTGTATGGCTCGATGTTTGTGATGGCAATATGCAAGAGGGGTCTTTTCGGTGTGACGCCAATGTCTCGGTACGACCAAAGGGCGCCACTAAATTAGGTACGCGTTGCGAAATTAAAAATCTGAATTCTTTCCGCTTTATGGAAGAAGCGATGAATTTTGAAATTCGTCGACAAATTGAATTGATCGAAGATGGTGGCAAAGTAACTCAGGAAACACGTTTGTATGATCCTGATAAAAAAGAAACTCGCAGCATGCGCAGCAAAGAAGATGCCAACGATTACCGCTATTTTCCTGATCCCGATTTATTGCCTTTACAGATTAATTCTGCTTGGGTTGAGCAAGTACGCGCCAGCATGCCAATTTTGCCAGACGTTGTGCGTAAACAATGGCAAAGTGAATATAGCCTTGGAGCATACGACGCTCAATTACTGTCGCAAGATCGTGCCACCGCGCAACTATTTACGGCCTTAGTAAAATTAGTTGGTCAGCCAATGGCAAAAGCTGCTGCCAACTTAGTTACTGGTGAACTGGCCTCAGCACTAAATCGTGCCAATCTCATGCCAAGCGAAGCGCCGCTCGTGGCAAAAGACTTAGCACCATTACTCGAGCGAGTAGCCGACGGCACTATTTCAAACAAAATTGCTAAAGAAATATTTACCATTTTGTGGGATGAGGCTATCGCGGGTCAGGGCCAGAGCACAATTGATGCCATTATCGATCAGCGTGGTTGGCGACAAATTAACGACACTGCTGCACTAGCGCTTTTAATTGATCAAGTCATGGCAGACAATGCCAAATTACTCGAAGAGTTTCAGGCCGGTAAAGAAAAGGCTTTTAATGCCTTGGTTGGGCAAATTATGAAGGCCTCAAAAGGAACGGCTAATCCGCAACAAGTGAACGATTTATTAAGAAAAAAATTAACTTAGGAAGATGGCATGAGGACAAGTAATAGCGCAATTGATTCAAAACAGGCAGAGCAAGAGGCCCTAGTTGCCGATTGGTTACGAGCTACCCCTGAATTTTTTGAGCGCTATGCCGATTTATTAAATGAAATTCGGCTTAAGCATCCCCATGGGGGCAGTGCGATTTCCTTGCAAGAGCGTCAGATGTCGATTTTGCGTTCACAAAATCAAGAACTCAATCGCCGCTTAGGCGAGATGCTGCATTTTGGTAGTCGTAATGATAAAACTCAAAAAGGCTTAGTTGTCTGGTTGTTATTGTTGATGCGCGCTGGTACTCGGCTTGAAGTTGAGACAGCAGTCAGGACTGGTTTGGCTGAGGTGTTTGAGGTTGATGCAGCCCTAGTGCTCCCACCACAACCATTTTTTGCTCCTTGGTTAGAAAAACCATTATGCGGCTCTGCCAAAGAATTGCCAGCCGTTAGCATTGATTTGCTGGCGACCCAAACGGTCATCGATGATCAGTGGCAAAGTTTAGTAGCAATTGGCTTGCCGCTGATCAGTCAGCCAGCGCCTGCTGTGTTATTGATGGCCAGTAAAGAAGCCACTCGCTTTACGGCAGATATGGGGGCATTTTATTTGCGCCAAATTGCTGAATTAACTGCAGCCGCACTCGATCGAGTCTGCGCTTATGAGTCATCCCCCACCTGATTTAGCGCCACTTGCGCAAGCTTACTTGCACGAGCTGCATGTATTACGGCAACTATCGCCCCACACCATCACTGCATATCAACACGATTTGCGGCAACTACAAACTCTTGCCCAAGATGATGGTATTGATTTGCTTAGCGTTAGCAATGCGCAAATTCGGCGCTGGGCTGGCCGCTTACATGCCAAGAATCGTTCGCCCCGTAGCATCGCAAGAACCTTATCTGCATGGCGTGGTTGGTTTGAGTGGTTAGGCCAGCAAAGCACGGTAAAAAAAGCCGCTAGCAAAATTAACCTATTAGCTAATCCTGTTGCCGACGTGAAGGCGCCAAAGCGCAATCAAGCTCTGCCTAAGGCACTTTCAGTTGAGCAGGCTATTGCTCTAGTACAGCAAGCAGAGCGCGAAGCCTTAGAAAATAAAGATTTAGATTCGATTCGCGATGCTGCCTTAATTGAGCTTCTCTATTCTTCAGGCTTGCGCTTATCAGAGCTGCTTGGTATTGATGCTGCAATTAGCCATGACCGCAAGCAAGAGTCGGCAGGCTGGCTCGATTGGGATGCTGCAGAGGTAACAGTCTTGGGCAAAGGCGGCAAGCGTCGCAGCATACCAGTTGGGGCCCACGCAATGACCGCTTTACGGGCTTGGCTAAGCTTTCAGCAAGCGATGTCCCTAAAGCCCCAGAGTAGGGCATTATTTCTGTCGGCAAAAGGCTTACGTTTAGCACCACGCACGGTTCAGGCCCGCTTGCGCACTTTGGCAATACGGGCAGGATTACCAACACATGTCCACCCTCATATGCTGCGCCATAGCTTTGCTAGCCATGTTTTACAATCTTCGCATGATTTACGTGCAGTCCAAGAAATGCTTGGCCATGTAAGCATAGCAAGCACCCAAATTTATACTGCCCTTGATTTTCAGCATTTGGCACAGGCCTACGATTTGGCTCATCCGCGCGCAAAACCTAGTAAGGCGTAAGATAGCTAGCTTGTCATCTTTACCGAGCACTGAAATGGAACTGAAATGGCTTTAATTCCCGTCACAATTCTTACTGGTTTTTTGGGTAGCGGCAAAACAACTTTGCTTAAACATATCTTGACTGAACAGCATGGTAAAAAAATTGCTGTAATTGAAAATGAGTTTGGCGAAGAAAATATTGATAACGATATTTTAGTGCAAAGTAGCGAAGAGACTATTGTGCAAATGAGCAATGGTTGTGTTTGTTGTACCATTCGCGGTGATTTGGTCGAAGCCCTCAATCAATTATGGGAGCAACGGCAAGATAAAAAAATTCAGTTTGAACGCGTGGTCATCGAAACTACTGGGGTGGCTAATCCTGGTCCGGTAGCGCAAACTTTTTTTATGGACGATGATGTGGCCGAGCATTATGTGCTTGATGCAGTCGTTACCTTGGTCGATGCTAAGCATGGTCAACAGCAATTAACTGAACACGAAGAAGCGCAGCGGCAAGTGGGCTTTGCCGATCAAATTTTTATTACCAAAACCGATTTAGTTGGCCCTGCTCAAATAGCTGATTTACGCAGTCGGCTCATGCATATGAACCCGCGCGCACCCATTAAAGCGATTACTCAGGGACTAGTGCCGCTCAATGAAGTATTTGATTTAAAGGGCTTTAATCTGAATGCTAAATTAGATATTGACCCCCATTTTTTAGGGGCAGAAGAGCATGATCATAGCGCTTGTGGTCATGATCATAGCCATGACCATGATCATGCAGAACATGAACATGCAAACCCCGTGCATCAGCATCATGGGCATGCGGGACATACCGATCGAATTCAATCTTTCGTGTTTCGAAGTGAGCGACCATTTGACTCAAAAAAATTAGAAGATTTTTTGGGCGGCATTCTTGAGGTCTTTGGTGAAAAAATGTTACGGTACAAAGGTGTGCTGTATGTTAAGGGAAGCCCCCGTAAAGTGGTATTTCAGGGGGTGCATCAAATGATGGGTAGCGATTTGGCTGGGCCGTGGGGTACCGAGCTGAAACAAACTAGGATGGTCTTTATCGGCATCGATTTACCTAAAGATACTTTAATGTCTGGGTTAGAGGGTTGTTTGGTTTAAATTGGCGTGGGGAAGCTTGAGGTACAATCCCGCGCCACAGCCAGATTTAAAGTAAAGACTTAAAAATTTGGCAGAATGGAGCAATAATGCTTCAGAAAGACTGGAAAGAAAAAGATGATTGTAAAAACAGCAAGTAGCACCAAGGTGGCCGACAAGTCCAGCGAAAAGGGCACTGAAAAGGCCGCGGCAGCCATAGCAAAAACAGCTGCCCCAAAAAAAGGTGCGCCACTGACCCCTGTTACTGAAGCCGAGTTACTGAAGATGGCTGATAAAGACTATATGAATGCAGTTCAGCGAGATTTTTTTCGGCTAAAACTCACTACCTTAAAAGATGACATTTTAAAAAATGCATCTGAAACGACCGAGCATTTACGGGAAAATATCTTGGTTCCCGATCCTGCTGATCGGGCAACAATCGAAGAGGAGCACGCGCTTGAGTTACGTACCCGAGACCGCGAACGTAAGCTGTTAAAAAAGGTTGAGCAAGCTTTGGCACGCATTGAGTCGGGTGATTACGGTTGGTGCGAAGAGACGGGCGAGCCCATTGGCTTATCACGCTTAATTGCGCGCCCAACTGCTAACTTATCGCTTGAAGCCCAAGAGCGGCGTGAACTACGTCAAAAACTGTTCGGCGATTAAGTCAAATATAAACTACAGGCAAGCGTAAACTAAAGCCAGCTAATGACGAAGAATTTACCTACTATTGCCGATATTTCCCCCTTGTTAAAGGCGGAGATTCTGGCCGAAGCATTGCCTTACATACGTCAATACCATGGCAAAACAATCGTTATTAAATATGGTGGTAACGCCATGATTGAGGAGCGCCTCAAAGAAAGTTTTGCGCGCGATGTCATTTTGCTCAAATTAGTTGGCATGAATCCAGTAGTAGTGCATGGTGGTGGACCACAAATCGATGAAGCCTTAAAAAAAATTGGCAAGACCGGTACTTTTATTCAAGGGATGCGCGTGACTGACGAAGAAACCATGGAAGTGGTGGAATGGGTTTTGGGTGGCGAGGTACAACAAGATATCGTTATGCTCATTAATCATTACGGCGGCCAAGCGGTAGGCTTGACAGGCAAAGATGGCGGCCTAATTCATGCTCGCAAAATGTTTGTGCCCGATGAGGCAAACCCTGGCGCCACGATCGATCTAGGTTTTGTTGGTGAAATTGAAGCAATTAATCCTGCAGTAGTAAAAGCATTGCAAGATGACGCTTTTATACCAGTGATTTCACCAATTGGCTTTAGCGCTGAGGGACAGGCTTTTAATATTAATGCTGACTTAGTGGCTGGCAAAATGGCCGAAATATTAAAAGCTGAAAAATTAGTCATGATGACTAATACCCACGGGGTAATGGATAAAAGCGGAAATTTACTAACCGACTTAACTGCTCGCGAAATTGACAGTCTTTTTGCTGATGGCACAATTTCTGGTGGCATGCTGCCAAAAATATCCTCGGCACTCGACGCAGCAAAAAGCGGGGTGAACTCCGTACACATTATTGACGGTCGAATTGAGCATTCTTTACTGCTCGAAATTTTGACCGAGCAACCTTTTGGTACCATGATCAGATCACGTTAAGTTCTGGAAAATTGTTGAATGAGCCCGAGTAGAGAATCCGCCCCCTTTGCAGCAGAATCTCAAAGCGAGAGCCGGAACTCTGACAAACTGCGTAAACGGCCGCGTCCAGGTGAAAGACGCTTACAAATTTTGCAAGTTTTAGCAGAAATGTTGCAACATCCTAAGGGTGAGCGCGTAACTACTGCAGCGCTAGCAGCAAAAATTCAAGTTTCTGAAGCCGCTTTATATCGACATTTTGCGAGTAAAGCCCAAATGTTTGAGGGTCTCATTGGCTTCATCGAACAAACAGTCTTCGGACTAATCAATCAAATTACGCAAAAAGAAGAGTCTGGCTTAGCGCAAGTGCGGGGTATTTTACAAATGCTTCTGGCGTTTGCTGAAAAAAATCCTGGTATGACTCGCGTACTTTTGGGGGATGCTTTATTGCAGGAGGACGACCGCCTACAAGAGCGTATTAGCCAGGTACTAGACCGAGTTGAGGCCTCACTAAAGCAGTCTTTGCGAATAGCTCAAACCCAGGGCGAGATCAGCGCTAAATTAGGGCAAGAGGAGATCAGCATTCGTGCCGCCTTACTAATGAGTTATGTATTGGGGCGCTGGCATCGTTTTGCTCGCAGCGGCTTTAAAAAATTACCCACAGAGGCTTCAGAGATTAGCCTGCGTATCTTGCTCTCAGAATGAGCGAGCTAAATCTTTCTCGTAATACGATTCATTTTGCTGAACCGTTACCTTTGCAAAGTGGTGCAATCTTAACTAGTTATGATTTAGTAATAGAAACCTACGGCAAATTAAATGCCAATAAAAGCAATGCTGTCTTAATTTGCCATGCTTTAAATGCCTCGCACCATGTAGCCGGCCCTAATCCAGATGATGCAACGGATATTGGTTGGTGGGATAACATGGTTGGGCCAGGCAAGCCAGTCGATACCAACCAATTTTTTGTGATTGGCGTAAATAACCTAGGTTCATGTTTTGGCTCAACGGGCCCGATGAGCATTAATCCGGCTAGTGGCATACCTTATGGTGCTGACTTCCCCGTGATTACAGTCGAAGATTGGGTCAACACCCAAGCCCGCTTGGCAGATAAATTAGGTATTCGCCGTTTTGCTGCAGTGATGGGTGGCAGCTTAGGTGGCATGCAAGCAATTGCGTGGGCAATTCATTATCCCAAGCGGATTGCGCACTGCATTGCAGTAGCTTCAACTCCTAAGTTATCAGCTCAAAATATTGCCTTTAACGAGGTTGCTAGAAATGCCATTCTTTCTGATCCTGATTTTCATGGTGGCAATTATTATGCTCACGGTGTAGTGCCCAAGCGGGGCTTACGCTTAGCGCGAATGGTTGGACACATTACCTATTTATCTGATGCCGATATGGCTGAAAAATTTGGCCGTGAATTACAGCGGTCCGCCGGCGCCTCAGACGAATACCGCTTTAGCTTTGACGTTGAGTTTGAGGTGGAAAGTTATTTACGTCATCAAGGTGATAAATTTTCAACTTATTTTGATGCTAATACCTATTTATTAATTACTCGTGCACTTGATTATTTTGATCCTGCACGCCGCTCAGAGGGAAGTTTGAGTCGCGCCTTGGCTGAGGTACAAGCCAAGTTTTTGGTAGTCAGTTTTGTTACCGATTGGCGTTTCCCGCCGAATCGTAGTCGCGAAATCGTGGAGGCATTGCTGGTTAATAAAAGTGCTGTTACGTATGCAGAAATAGATGCCCCACATGGCCATGATGCTTTTTTATTAGATGATGCGCGTTATCACCATTTAATTCGATCTTATTTCCAGACGATGAGTGAGCATCAAGCATGATGCGCGCTGACTTTATTGCCATCGCCAAATGGATCTCTCCAGCAAGCCAAGTATTAGACTTGGGTTGTGGCGACGGTAGCTTTCTAGAATTTTTAGGTCAACAAAAACCCGTTCACGCTTATGGTGTCGAAATAGATGATGCGCGGGTGTTAGCGTGCGTACAAAAAGATATTCATGTGATTCAGCAAAATCTCGAGGGCGGCCTCGCTTTGTTTGGTGATCAGAGTTTTGATACTGTAGTGCTGTCGCAGACCCTGCAGACCATTCACCAAACTGAAAAAATCTTACGTGAAGTAGTACGGGTGGGTAAAGAATCGATCATCTCATTTCCAAATTTTGGGCATTGGTCACATCGTTTAGCCGTAGCTTTCGGGCATATGCCCGTTTCTAAAAGCCTGCCCTATCAGTGGTACAACACCCCAAACGTTCGCGTATTAACTGTCGCTGACTTTGAAAAACTGGCTTCGAGCTTGGGCCTTAAGGTGATTGATCAATGCATCTTGCATGACGGTAGAGAGGTCACTTTGTTGCCGAATTTGTTTGGTAGCTTGGCATTATTTCGCATTCGACGTGCTTAATGTAATTCAGTCTTGGCTTAAAGATTTTCGGGTTTATCTCGAATGGCCTTGCCTGCGAATGCTCTTTTTAGGATTCTCTGCAGGCTTACCCCTTTTACTAATATTAGGCACCTTGAGTTTTTGGTTGCGTGAGGCCGGCATTGATCGCAGCACTATTGGGTATTTAACCTGGGTTGGCTTAATTTATGCATTTAAGTGGGTTTGGGCGCCATTAGTCGATCGTTTGCGAATTCCTTTTCTCACTAAATGGTTTGGTCGCAGGCGTAGTTGGCTGCTTTTTGCCCAAGCATTAATTATTGTAGGTCTGGTGGGTATGGCTAGCATTGACCCGAAGGAGGCCCTCAACGCCATTGTCTGGTGTGCATTACTCGTTGCTTTTGGTTCTGCCACGCAAGATATTGCCTTAGATGCCTTTCGGATTGAATCGGCAGATAGCGATCATCAGGCTGCCTTAGCGGCCACCTATCAAACCGGCTATAGACTCGCTTTAATATGGGCTGGAGCCGGAGTTTTATGGCTGGCAGCGCGGGTCGAGGCAGGTAGTGGATCTTATGATGCTAGTGCTTGGCAATTTGCTTATCTTTGTATGGCTGCATCAATTAGCGTTGGCGTCATCACCACTTTATTAAGCCAAGAACCAGCACAAGTCTTGCTGCCGCAAGCACGTAACGCGAAAGCTTGGCTATACCAAACCTTAATTGAACCCTTTGCTGAATTTATTCAGCGATACCACTGGCAAGCCATCATCATCTTGGCCTTAATTGCGGTTTATCGGATCAGCGATGTAGTGATGGGCATCATGGCTAACCCCTTTTATGTAGATATGGGCTATACCAAAGACGAGGTCGCTGCCGTGAGCAAAGTCTTTGGCGTCATCATGACCTTACTAGGCGCTTTTATTGGCGGAGTCTTAACACTGCGCTTTGGCGTGATGCGCATATTATTTGTGGGCGCTGTGTTATCGGCAGTCAGTAATCTTTTATTTGCTTGGTTAGCAGCACAGGGCCATGATTTACAGGGTTTGATTTGGGTGATTTCTGCTGATAATTTAAGCTCTGGAATTGCGAGCGCTGCATTTATTGCTTACTTATCTTCATTAACGAATATTCGCTACTCGGCAACACAGTACGCCTTGTTTAGTTCGATGATGCTCTTATTGCCCAAATGGTTAGCGGGCTTCTCTGGCGTATTTGTGGATACGTTTGGCTATCAAACGTTTTTTATTAGTACGGCCATTATTGGCGCACCAGTCTTGATTCTTATTTGGTTGACGATGCATTTAAATATTGGGCAGAACAAAAAAATAGTAAAGTAGTTCTTTCTTGGTTGACTTAAATAGGCCAGTCATAATCGATGGTCAATGGCGCATGATCAGAGAAACGCTCAATTTTGTAAATACGCGCTGCTTTTGCTGTAGCAGCAATACCGCCGCTAGCAATTTGATAGTCGATCCGCCAGCCCACATTTTTGGCATACGCTTGGCCACGATTACTCCACCAAGTGTAGCCAGCATCACTAGCATTAGGCTCTAGCTGGCGATATACGTCTATATAGCCAACCTGGTCAAACAAATGCGTCAGCCAAGCGCGCTCTTCAGGTAAAAAGCCTGAATTATTCAGATTACCTTTCCAATTTTTAAGATCAATTTCTTGATGGGCAATATTCACATCACCACAGAGAATAATTTCGCGTCCCGATTTTTTTAATTGCAGCAGGTGCGGTAGAAATGATTTTAAATAACGGAATTTCGCAGCTTGTCGCTCAGGTGAGCTAGAGCCAGATGGCATGTAAACAGAAATAATGGATAAATTCTTTAAGCGCACTTCCACATAACGACCTTCGGCATCAAATTCGGCATTGCCATAACCATAAAGCACTTCTTGGGGTTGATGCCTAGAGTAAATACCACAACCGCTATAACCTTTCTTTTCGGCATGATGAAAATAGCCAGTCAGACCAGTTGGGTTCAAAATTGCCTCATCAAGATCATCGCGCTGGGCTTTAAGCTCTTGCAGGCAGACAAAATCAGGTGCCTGATTTTGCATCCACGGCAAAAAGCCTTTTTTGACAGCAGAACGAATGCCATTGAGATTGGCAGAAATGATGCGTAACATAGAGGCTTATGAACCCAAAAAATAATCAAGTACAAAATTATCAACACGACTTTATACGCTTTGCGCTCGAAGCACGTGTCTTAGCGTTTGGCGAGTTTAAAACGAAAGCGGGTCGCTTATCACCTTATTTCTTTAATGCCGGAGGATTTAGTAGCGGCGTTTTATTAGGCACTTTGGGTCGGTATTATGCTAGGGCCTTATTGGCATCAGGCATTCAGTTTGAGATGCTCTATGGGCCAGCTTATAAGGGTATTACCTTGGCAGCGGCAACGGCCATTGCTTTAGCCGAGCAGGGGCATCAAACCGCCTTTGCCTATAACCGCAAAGAAGTCAAAGATCATGGCGAGGGTGGCACTATGGTCGGAGCCCCAATTCAAGGGCGGGTAGTGATTGTGGATGATGTTATTTCTGCTGGTACTTCGGTACGCGAATCAGTGAATTTAATTCGTGCTGCGGGGGGCGAGCCAGCGGCCGTATTAATCGCCCTCGATCGCATGGAAAAGTCAGGCACTGCGCTGGATATAGGGGTCTACTCCGCGGTACAAAGCGTCTCGCAAGAATTTGGCATGCCGGTAGTTACAATTGCCAGCCTAAATGATGTGATGACATTTTTAACCGCTTCAGCCGACGCAGAATTAACGCAGTATTTGCCAGCAGTAAAAGCGTATCGATTAAAGTACGGAATTGATACTTAGCAAGCAGCTTTAGAGGCTAGTTTCACCTTCAAAAACAGTCATTGCCGGCCCATACATCTCAACCGTTTGGGGCTGACCATCAAGCATGCCTAGCCAGACAATTTCTAAAATCCCGCCCCGAGTTTCAACCCGTACTGGGCTTAGTAATAACCCACGGCGAATGCCGGAAACCACTGCTGCACAGGCTCCAGTACCACAGGCTAAGGTTTCGCCAGCGCCACGTTCGTACACCCGTAAGCGAATGGCATGTTCATGCAGAATTTGCATGTAGCCAGCATTGACCCGCTGAGGAAAAGCCGAATTTGCCTCAATCTGCACACCTTCTATGCCAACAGGGGCGCTATCAACATCGTCTACAACTTGAATTGCATGAGGGTTGCCCATCGATATGGCAGCGATCCAATCGGCATGTGCGCCGGCATTACGGCTAATGGGTAAGGCATAAAGGGTTTCATGAAGCTCTAATTTGGTTGGGAGCCCCGTTGGATCAAACGGAATTAGTTGGGGCTCAAAGATGGGTGCGCCCATATTGACTTTAACCTGCCCATCGGCAAGCGCTTCAAGCGTGATGACGGTATGCGCTACTTCGACACGGAGCGGATTTTTAGCAGAAAGCCCTTGCTCGTGAATGTAGCGCGCAAAACAGCGCGAACCATTGCCGCATTGCTCAACCTCACCACCATCGGCATTAAAAATTCGGTAGCGAAAATCAGCATCGGGTCGAGTCGCTTTTTCAACAATTAAGATTTGATCTGCGCCCACGCCAAGTTGGCGATGGGCTAATTTACGCCATTGCTCTTTTGTTACGGCACCCAAGTCATTGGTGATACCGTTCAGCACAATAAAGTCGTTGCCGGCACCATGCATTTTAATAAAGCGAATTTTTTGTGGCGATTGCGTTGTCATTTGCTTGAATATAAACTAGGCTCGCCATGAGGACGATGTTTAAAGCGTTTATGAATCCAGTAGTATTCAGCGGGATTTTTGATAATCTCCAGTTCGTAAAGCTGATTCAGGCGTGCTGTGTCGGCAATTGGGTCATCACTAGGAAAGCCTTCAATAGGCTTGCTAATAGAGCAAATATAGCTACTTTGGTCTGGTTTTAATGCCGTTACCATCAAACAAACTTCTGCTTGAGCCATTTTTGCTAAGCGTGAGACCGAGGTAACCGTATTGGTTTGAATTCCAAAGAAGGGAACAAACACACTATCTTTAGGGCCCAGGTCAATATCAGGAGCAATAAAAACAAAATTACCCGCTTGAATTTCACGCAATAGATCGCGCAAGCGATTTTGCCGAGCAATCGATCTGCCACCAAAGCGCTCGCGCCATTGAATAATTTTTTGATTAAAAAAAGGATTTTTCATATTTTGATATAAGCCAGTCCCTTTTGGTAGATCTTGGTCAAGCGCCAGCACGGAGAGCGCTAAGATGCCACCCTCAATGCCAACAAAGTGCGGGGTGATTAATAAGCGGGGTTTTCGATCTCCCAATTGAATCTCTGCTTTAATATCCACCATCGCCGATATTTGTTTGGGACTGCCCATCCAAATACGACTTCTCTCAACCACGCTTCTTCCCAAGAGGCGCCAATGGGCTAAAGCTAAGGTATCAATTTCAGTAGGTGAAAGTTGTGGAAAGCATAAGCGCAAATTGGTTTTAACCACGCGCTTTCTTTCGCTCGGTAGGCGCGCTGCCAGCGATCCAAGTGCATAGCCAGTATGTACCGTGAGTGCATAAGGCATAACAGAAAAAAAACGCAAAAGACCAAGTACCAAAAAATGAAGTGTAGTTTGTAGCCAATGCATGATGAAATTTTTTTACTGAGTTGGGGGCAGTTCTGCGCCACTAGGGTGCTTGAAGCGGTTGTAGGCCCAAATATATTGATTAGGTGCACGCAAAATAATTTTTTCTAAGGCGAGGTTTAATTCAGTTGCAGCGACAGAGGTATTTTCAGCAAAAGCCGGCAAGCGCTCGGCATGAATTAACCAGCCCTGCCCAAGACCTTTACGTTGCGCTGAAAATAACACTACGGGAATGTGTTTTCTGCCCGCGAGTCGAGGGGGTAAGGTAGTAGTGTATGCATAGCGTCCAAAAAAAGGCACCCATACCCCTTCTCCTCCACTGGGAACCTGGTCTGGCAAAATTCCAATAGCTTCACCCCGACTCAGTGCCCGTACCATTTGCCGGACGCCATGAAGATTGGTTGGTACAAAATGCATATTAGGATAGGCTCGCCACGATTCGATCACAGTATTTAACCACTTTTGGCGAGCCGGTCGATACAAAATGGTGGCAGGAAAATGGTTCGCCAAAATGCGCGGAATAATTTCAAAACCCCCTAAATGGGGACAGAGCATGATGAGGCCATGACCCTCATCAATTGCCTCTGCCACTAAGTCCCAGTTAGTAACCTCGGCAAGTGCGAGTGCTTTTTCGGGGTTATGCCATATCCACAGACTGTCAGATAGCAACATCCCTGAGCCTGGAATGGCTTTTAGATATTGGGGCTTTAGCTGCTTGGTATGTAATGCATGCGCATAATTGGTCCTAAAGAGCACACGGTATTTGGAAGAGACAAGGTAAGCAAGGTAACCGAGAAAACCGCCAAAACATTGGGTGACTGCCAAGGGCAGGGCAGCAACAATACGCAGTACAAGGTTAAGCAAATGCGAGATCATGTGACCATGATATTCATAAAGTGGCAATTAACTCAAATTTTGGCTTATCAAGCACCTCAGAATTCGGCCTATCCCGAATCGCCTTTTTCAGCTAAAATCACTTTATCGCCGAGTTAAGACAACTTGCGGGGCGATTAAAAAAATACTGCTAAAGCGTCGCCGTTGTATTTCCGGCACGTCTGTTGTCAGCTTGGTCGTGTTAATTTTAAAAGGAAAAAGCAATGGCAAATGAATACTTCTTTACTTCAGAGTCGGTTACTGAAGGTCACCCCGATAAAGTATCTGATCAAATTTCCGATGCGATCTTAGATGCTATCTTGACGCAAGATCCGACGGCTCGGGTTGCTGCAGAAACACTTTGCAATACTGGGCTAGTGGTTCTAGCGGGTGAAATTACTACTCATGCGAATGTCGATTATATTCAAGTGGCACGGAATACCTTGCGTGAAATTGGTTATGACAATACTGAATATGGCATTGATTACAAGGGCTGCGCTGTATTAGTTGCCTACGATAAACAAAGTCCCGATATTGCTCAGGGTGTTAATCATGCGGCTGATGATGGCCTAGATCAAGGCGCCGGTGATCAAGGCTTAATGTTTGGTTATGCCTGCGATGAAACTCCTGAGCTAATGCCAATGCCAATTCATTTGGCCCATCGTTTAGTGGAGCGCCAATCGCAATTAAGACGCGATGGCCGTTTAAATTGGTTGCGCCCCGATGCTAAATCGCAAGTCACTTTGCGTTACGTCGATGGCAAGCCAGACTCTATCGATACCGTAGTGCTCTCAACACAGCACGCCGAAGACATTTCTTTAGAGCGCTTGCGTGAAGGCGTGATTGAAGAAATTATTAAGCCCGTACTGCCTAAGCATTTAATTAAAGGTGCGATTAAGTATTTGGTCAATCCTACGGGCCGTTTTGTGATTGGCGGCCCACAGGGAGATTGCGGTCTAACAGGTCGGAAAATTATTGTTGATACTTATGGGGGCTCAGCACCGCATGGCGGCGGCGCTTTTTCGGGCAAGGATCCTTCTAAGGTCGATCGTTCAGCAGCATATGCAGGGCGTTACGTGGCAAAAAACATTGTTGCTGCTGGTTTAGCAACCCGTTGCTTAATTCAAATTTCTTATGCGATTGGGGTCGCGCATCCAACCTCGGTGATGGTGAGCACTTATGGCACTGGAAAAATCTCGGACGAAAAAATTGCGCAACTGGTGGCCGAGCATTTTGATTTACGCCCTAAAGGGATTGTCAAAATGCTCAATTTATTGCGACCAATTTATCGTAAAACTGCTGCCTATGGCCACTTTGGCCGCGAAGAGCCCGACTTTACTTGGGAGCAACGTGATAAAGCTGCTGCTTTAAAAGCTGCTGCTGGAATCTAAGTTTTACACCAAGTCCTTGCCTAATAAGGCTTTTAAGCCATATTAGCTGTGGCTTTGCAGAAATTTATAAAAGTGATTACAATTTAGGCTGATCTTCAAGGAGCGTTGCAAGGGCCAAGTTAAATTGACACCCCAGGCTTGAAGAGGGTAGACCCAGTCTACTTTTGCAACTGCGCTCGCTAACCCGTGGTCAATGGTTGGCGAGTTTACTTGCCCCAGCATTGATCTCTATTTGGCTGGAGCAATAATGAACACCGTTTCAGATTTTAATTTAAATGATTTTATCGCTACTCGTTGCGCCATTGCCGATATTTCTTTAGCTGGTTTTGGCCGCAAAGAAATCGCCATTGCCGAAACTGAAATGCCTGGCTTAATTGCAATTCGCAACGAATTTGCTGCCGGCCAACCACTGCGTGGAGCCCGTATTACCGGTTCTTTGCACATGACAATTCAAACTGCTGTACTGATTGAGACCTTAGAGGCCCTGGGCGCCGAAGTGCAGTGGGCTTCATGCAATATATTTTCAACCCAAGACCATGCTGCGGCCGCAATTGCTGCTAATGGCACCCCTGTATTTGCTATTAAGGGCGAATCACTTGAGCAGTACTGGGATTACACCCATCGTATTTTTGAATGGGCCGATGGCGGCTTCACTAATATGATTCTCGATGATGGCGGTGACGCCACTTTACTTTTACATCTTGGCGCTAAGGCCGCAAAAGATCAGGCCGTATTAAACCACCCCACTAGCGAAGAAGAGACCATTTTATTTGCGGCCATTAAGCATAAACTGGCGATTGACCCTAGCTGGTATTCAACCCGTTTAGCCAAAGTTGAAGGCGTTACGGAAGAAACAACAACTGGGGTGCATCGCTTGTATCAAATGTTTGCTAAAGGCGATTTACGCTTTCCAGCGATTAATGTGAACGATTCTGTTACCAAAAGTAAATTCGATAATTTATATGGCTGCCGTGAATCCTTAGTAGATGCCATTAAGCGCGCTACCGACGTGATGATTGCCGGCAAGGTGGCAGTGGTATGCGGCTATGGCGATGTAGGTAAAGGCTCAGCCCAAGCCTTACGTGCTTTATCAGCACAAGTTTGGGTCACTGAAGTTGATCCTATTTGTGCATTACAGGCCGCCATGGAAGGTTATCGAGTAGTCACCATGGATTACGCAGCCGACAAGGCCGATATTTTTGTTTCAGCAACGGGTAATTACCATGTGATTACCGAAGAGCATATGAAACAAATGAAAGACCAAGCGATTGTTTGTAATATTGGGCACTTCGATAATGAAATCGATATTGCTGGAATTGAGAAATATCAGTGGGAAGAAATTAAGCCGCAGGTTGATCATGTGATTTTCCCTGCCGCTAATGGTAAGCCTGAAAAACGATTAATTATTTTGGCCAAAGGGCGTTTAGTCAATTTAGGCTGTGGTACTGGTCATCCTTCCTATGTGATGAGCTCATCGTTTGCAAACCAAGTGATTGCTCAAATTGAGCTGTTTGGCGCAGTTGGCACTAAGAAATATCCAATTGGTGTTTATACCCTGCCAAAGCATCTCGATGAAAAGGTGGCACGCTTACAGCTTAAAAAATTGAATGCGCAATTAACAGAGCTTTCTGCGCAGCAAGCTACTTATATTGGCGTGAGTAAAGAAGGCCCTTACAAGCCTGAAAACTACCGTTATTAAGTCAGTAATTCTTTTCAATTTGAAAAACAGGCCAAGATCATGGAACTGAGCGTCGAGTTTTTTCCGCCAAAAACAAACGAGGGCGAGGAAAAGCTACTCCTTGTACGCGAGCGTTTAACGGCCGAGCTTAACCCCGCTTTTTATTCTGTGACTTTTGGTGCTGGTGGTTCGACGCAAGCCGGCACCTTAAAAGTGGTGAGTGAAATTCACGCTGCCGGACAAGCTGTTGCACCCCATCTATCTTGTGTGGGTAGCTCAAAAGAAAACGTCAAAGTAATGTTGGCGCAATACCGTGCATTAGGTATTCGGCGTATCGTGGCTTTACGTGGCGACTTACCATCGGGAATGGGACAGTATGGCGAATTTCATCATGCTAATGAATTAGTAGAATTTATTCGTGCTGAGACTGGCGATTGGTTTCATATTGATGTAGCGGCCTATCCCGAAATGCATCCCCAGGCACGCTCACCAGCAACTGATGTCACTTTCTTTGCGCAAAAAATGAAAGCGGGAGCAAACTCAGCAGTAACCCAATATTTTTTTAATAGCGATGCCTATTTTCGTTTTGTTGATGAGGCACTCGCACTGGGCGTAACACAGCCCATTATTGCTGGCATCATGCCAATTACCAATAGTAGTCAGTTAATTCGTTTTTCAGATGCGTGCGGCGCAGAAATGCCCCGCTGGGTTCGACTACGACTCTTATCTTATGGTGATGATGTAGCGTCAATTCGCGCTTTTGGTGAAGAAGTCATTACCGATCTATGCGATCAATTGCTTGTTGCTGGAGCGCCTGGCTTACATTTTTATGCCTTAAATCAAGCAAATGCAATTTTGGCTATTGCCAAAAATTTAGATCTGACCGAAAAGCAGTAGTGGTTTTTGCCCGAGCTACGTCACTCGGGTCAAGGTGCCCCAAGTAATTACTGGTGTACCCCCGACTCTGTGAGCAAGACCGTTAAGGCTTGATCATGCGGCTGACGTGTCCATTGAATGGGTTCTAGCTCTTGCCAATCAAAGCCAACTCCAATATTCATAGTATTCGGTTTGCTGTTTTGCAGGGCGAGTAGGGTGCGGTCAAAAAATCCGCCACCATAACCTAGGCGCCAGTAACGCTCAAGACCATTTTCTGTCGATTTTGACCATCCTACCACTGGAAGCAAAATACAATCGGGATCTAATTTGGGCCGACTTAAGTTATGTGGATCGGGCTCGAGAATGCCAAAATTATTTTTAATTAATGCGTCCCCGC
The DNA here is from genome assembly GCA_945878885.1 of Polynucleobacter meluiroseus. GTDB lineage: Bacteria > Pseudomonadota > Gammaproteobacteria > Burkholderiales > Burkholderiaceae > Polynucleobacter > Polynucleobacter meluiroseus_C. The sequence continues at coordinate 40,622 of CAMCUP010000005.1, forward strand.
TTTGCCATTCGTAAAAATCAAGTTGTTTATTTGCTAGCCCTAAAGGCAAAGCCAGCTTTCTTGACTTTGCCTGTTGCGCCCAATGTATTAAGGTGGGGCGAAAATCGACCTCATTGCGAATGGGGCTATAAAGAGCAATCGATTCAATTGCCGCCCCTGGGCCCTGTAGAAATTGATTTAGTGCTGAAATCAGCCTATCCTTAATATCAATATATTGCTTAGAGCGCGCAAAGGTAATACGCTGAGCGAGTAAATCTTTTCGTAGTTGTTGAAAGGGATCGATAGGCATAGTAAACAGTATTATGTTGAAAGAATAGAAAGTTAATTTACCATGCAGCAATATAGTCAGCTAAAACAAGCGCAAAATTTCACCAAAAAACTGACATGGGCTATCGTGGCAGGATTTTTATTAGTAACCCTATTTATTTTTTCAACGGCACACGCCGATACTAAAAAGCCTAAATTACCTCAATCGTATGCGAGCAAAATAAATTCTGGCGAGCTTAGTCCCGCTGACAAAGAATTTATCGAATTACGTGAAGCAGCGAAACGCAATGATGTCTTTCGCGCTCAACAATTGGCAAGCAGCTTAGTAAATTATGACTTTGACGACTATGTGACTTATTTTAGGATTAAGCCGCAGCTCTTTGATAGTGGCGGTAGCGCACGCAGCGATACCTCAGCAGATGGTCTAGTCAGCGTATTTCTCAATCAGTATCAGGGGACTGCCATTGCAGATCGGATGCGTAATGATTGGTTATTAGTTTTAGGGCGCAGAAAAGACTGGATTAATTTTGATGCCGAGTATGCTAAGTTTGTCCTCGATGACGATACTGCGGTGAAATGTTATGCACTGCAATCTCGCTTAGCAAAGGGTGAAAGCGCCGTGAAGATTGGCACTGAGGCAAAAGCAGTTTTAATTGATCCACGTTATTTTGGGCAGGGCTGCCAAGAATTAGTGCCACTTTTGGTACAAGCAAATGGCCTAAGTGTTAGTGAAGCAAAAGCAATTGGGCGAGCAGCTGCAGAAATCGGCTATGACACGATGTCTAGGCGGATAGGCGGAGAAGACCCAATTGCTGAGATAGTGAAGAGCGCTAACAAAGATCCACGTAAAACATTTAACGATTTTTCACAAAACAGCACCCGCTTAAATAAAGAAAATCAAGCTGTGGCTTGGGGAATTATCGGTCAATTTTTAGCTAAAAAATTAGACCCTAAAGCAGATGATGCTTACCGTGAACAACAAAGTTTAGGTTTTAACGAATTACTTTCAACTGAATCGCAAGAATGGAAAGTACGCGCAGCACTACGCGCGCAAGACTGGATATTGGTTAAAGAGGCAATTGAAGGCATGAACCCAGCAGTACGTCAGCGTGATCCAGCTTGGACCTATTGGTATGGTCGTGCACTGAAGGCGACTGCAGTGCACGACGCTAAAATTGAGCAACGCGCGCGCGAGCAATTTGAAGCCATTCAGGATCAATTTAATTTCTATGGACAACTAGCGCGTGAAGAGCTGGGTAAAGGGACGCATAGTGCCACCGTTCATTCTAAGATTGCTGAACAAGATATTAAGGCCATATCAGAGCGCCGGGGATTTAGTCGGGGGGCTCGCCTTTATGCAATGAATTTACGTTTTGAGGGCAATCGTGAGTGGAACTGGGAGTTGCGCGGCATGACCGACAAGCAATTGCTAGCGGCTGCAGAGTACGCAAAAAGGATTCACCTTTATGACCGGGTTGTTAGTTCTGCAGACCGAACGAAGATAGATCATGATTTGAGTTTGCGCTACCCCATGCCGTTTCGAGATGAGCTAACCCCAATTGCTCGCGAAATTAATTTAAATTTAGCCTGGGCTTATGGTCTGATACGTCAGGAATCACGTTTTATCATTAATGCTGCATCCTCAGCAGGTGCATCGGGGCTGATGCAGGTGATGCCAGCTACGGCCAAGTATGTAGCAAAAAAAATCGGTATGAATTCATTTACCACCGAACAATTAAAAGACTCCAATACCAATATGATCTTGGGAAGTAATTATTTAAATATGGTTTTGCTAGACCTCGATGGCTCTTGGGTATTGGCTTCAGCCGCCTATAATGCCGGCCCTTCAAGGCCAAAACAATGGCGAGAAAAGTTAGAGCGACCAGTTGAGGGGGCAATTTTTATTGAAACGATTCCATTTAATGAAACTCGTACCTATGTTAAAAATGTACTAGCAAATGCTACCTACTACACCACGGTAATTTCAGGACAGACACCATCTCTCAAACAACGGCTTGGAGTTATTACCCCTAAAGCCGTCAATCAAAGCGAGTTACCATGAAATATCAAATTTTATTAATAGGCGGTAATGGTTTTGTAGGGCGCGTGCTGGCTCGCAAATTACAAACAGCGGGCTATTCAGTCCTATTGCCAACCCGTCACTTGGCAGCTGCGCGCGATCTGCGCCTGTTGCCCAATGTTCATCTCCAAGAAGCGGACGTCAATCAAGCTCAAGTAATACAGGAGCTTTGTTCCCAACTCGCTGAACAAGGCGCTGTGATTAATCTAATTGGCATGTTGCATGATCGGCCCGCCCAGCCCTATGGCAAGCTTTTCAAACAGGCTCATGTCGATTTGCCACGCCATATTATTGCCGCTATGCAGGCCTTAAAATTAAAACGTTATTTGCATATGAGTGCGCTTGGCGCAGACTCAGCAGGTCCCTCGATGTATCAACGCAGTAAGGGCGACGGCGAAAAATTAGTGAAAGAAAGTAATTTAGATTGGACCATATTTAGACCGTCAGTTATTTTTGGAGCAGAAGATCAATTTATTAATTTATTTGTTAAGCTCACATCAATTTCCCCAGTAATACCATTGGCCCATGCCGATGCTTTATTTCAGCCGGTTAGCGTAGATGATGTAGCTAGTGCCTTTAGTCAATCTTTGCAGCGCGTGCAGACCATTCATCAAGTCTATGATTTAGTTGGTCCCGAAATCTTCTCGATGGCTGATCTAGTCCGTTTTGCAGCACGCAAAGCAAATAAGCCGGGTTGGATTGTTCCCTTGCCCGCGGCAATTGGCTATCTTCAGGCTTTGGCTTTTGAGTATGGTCCGGGCCCCACCCTGATGTCACGAGACAATATTGCTTCAATGAGCTTGCCTAATGTGTTGCCAAACCAAGGGCGTGATGCGCTGACCTTAGATTTTGGACTTGCGCGAAAACGTTTAGAAAGTATGCTCGCTTGAAAATATATGCTGTTGGCGGAGCTATCCGCGATAATTTATTGGGCTTGGCAGTGCATGATGTTGATTATGTCGTGGTTGGCTCTAGCCCCGCTGAAATGATTGCGCTGGGGTATCGGCCAGTAGGTAATGAATTTCCAGTATTTCTGCACCCAACCACGCAAGCTGAATATGCGCTAGCCCGTACCGAGCGCAAAATAGGTAAGGGCTATCAGGGGTTTGTATTTCATACTGCGCCAAACGTTACTCTTGAGGAAGACCTAGAGCGGCGTGACTTAACTATCAATGCCATGGCGCAAGCACTAGATAACACTGGGCAGTTAAGTGGCCCAATCATTGACCCCTTTGGTGGACAAGCCGACTTAGCCAATAAGGTGTTGCGCCACATTTCTGCTGCATTTGCCGAAGACCCTTTACGTTTGTTACGATTAGCCCGTTTTGCAGCGGCTTTACCTAGTTTTGCAATAGCGCCAGAAACCGTGCTAGCCGCACAAGAAATTGTAGGTAGCGGCGAGCTGAGTAATTTATCAGCTGAACGCGTTTGGCAAGAGCTAGCCCGTGGCTTTATCGCTCAGCAGCCGTTACGGATGCTCGAAGTATTGCAGCTCACTAAAGCTGCAGCAGAACTTCTTGCAAGCGGTACAGAGCAACGATTAAGAGACACTCAGGCAATAAAAACATTGGCCATTGAGCTTAATTTAATTTCTAACAGTGAAGACAAGATCGCTGATGTTTGTGCCGTCGTACTCAGCAATTTAAGTGCAACTGAAATTGCGCAATGGGCCGAGCAAGTGCGTATGCCACACCGCATTCGCGATTACGCTATATTATTTTCAGCACTTCGCACTTTGATTTTAATGGATCCAACCAATGCTCTAGACGCAATCACTTGGTTTAATCGTGCCGATGTTTGGCGTAATTCCTTGCGTGCGCATGCGCTCTTGCACTTGCTACAAAAGTTAAATTATCAGCCAGAGACCTTAATCTTGGCATTACATGCCGCCCAAGCCGTTGATGCAGCGCTAATTGCCCAGATCAATACTTCTAGTGCTACTCCGCGCCAGCAGATTATCCCAGCACAGCCTACAAGCGGAGAGAAAATTAGGCTAGCCATTGAGGCGGCTCGCTTAAAAGCCATCGAACCCTATTACAACAAAAACAATTAAAGGAAGTTGGTAAGGCGATTTCTGCCGCCTAACCCTGGCAACATTGACAAGTCAATTGCTTGTGGAAAAAAGCGCTGCAGATTTTTTGCACAGGCAAAGACTTTAAAAAGCTCGCCCATCTCGGCTTCCGATAGTAATTTTTGTAAAGCTTGCGAAATCGGTAAAAATCGTTTTGGATCATTTGGGTCGGCCGTTTTTAGGGCTAAATTACCAATACCTGCTTCTAGTAAAAAACTCGCTTGATTATTCAAATAGATTGCCTGAGCACCAGCTTGGATTGCTGTTTTAGCAATGCTAGTCCATTCAACATGGCTCGTTAAATCACATAAGCCTGGCCAATAAAACGGATCAACAATAGTGTGGTGGCGATGGTGACCAATAAGTGAGCCCTGTTCACGTTGCGGATGATAAAACTCGTGGGCTGGAAAACCATAATCAAAACTCAATACCAAACCCGTTTGCAGCCTACTTATAATTGTATTCATCCAGGCATTCGATTGCGGATGGATTTCGGTGGTATACCCTGCGGGAAAATTGGTAGTAAGCAGCAGGGCCTCGGGCAATAAGTGATTTGCTACTTCAGCACCAAGCGACCAGTGCAATTGATCGCCAGTCAGACCTACACCTTGGAAAAACCAGCATCCTTCTTTAAGCACAATAACTTCACACGGCAAGGCATCTAAAACTTCGTTAGCGATGATGATGCCTACATATTCATTAGGTATAGTTTGTAACCATTTAAACTCGGTAGGCCAAGCCTGTTGATGTTTGGCCGCTTGAATGCGGGTTTGTTGGCGATGAGTAAGGTCAGGAGAAATTTCTAAAAAATCATAATGCGTTAATGGCACACCAAGTACAGTCAATTGCTCCACTAGAGCTTGTGCAAGTTTTCCGCTGCCTGCACCAAACTCTAAAATGCGGGTTTGTAGCCCTACTTGCTGCAGAGCAAGTAAAACTGGCGCCAAGCAAGCGGCAATGGTTTGGCCAAATAAAGGGCTTAATTCTGGAGCGGTAGTGAAGTCGCCAGCTGGCCCAAATTTATGCAATGCGGCCCCATAATATCCATATTGAGGATCATAAAGCGCTTTATCCATATAGCTTGAAAAGGGAATCCAGCCATCATTTTGACGAATTTGCGCCCTAATTTTGCTTTGGAGTAGCTGACTATGCTCCATTTCCGATCTGCTCAAGGTAATATCCATAGCTCACTAGTCTAAGAGAATTTCAGTTTGTATGAGTAATCACCCTTCCATTCCACCCCTAAGTAAACTGGTATTAATTACTGGGGCAGCTAAACGCTTAGGGCGCGAGATTGCTCTCGAGTTTGCTAAGCAGGGCTGGGATATTGCCTTGCACTATGGTCACTCGCAAGCCGAAGCATTAGCAACCCAAGCCGAAATTATCTCGCTTGGGCGGCAGTGTTGTATTTTTCAAGCCGATTTAATGCTTGATGTAGAAGTTCGGCAGTTATTTACCAAGGTCGAATCTGCTTTGGGTCCTTTGTCTTGTTTGGTAAATAGCGCCGCAAGTTTTGACTATGATCGACCAAGTACGCTTGAAGCCCCCTTTCAAGCCGATTTTCTTTTACGCACCATGCAACTAAATTTAGCGGCGCCAATATTATTAACCCAATTAATGTATTTACAACAAAAAAAACAAGTCAAAATGAATCAACAGACGCAGCGTTTATTTATACCTGCTGCAATTCAATTACTTGACCAAAAATTAATTAATCCAAATCCTGATTATTTTTCTTACACTCTTTCAAAAAATGCGCTGCAAGGGGCTACGCAATTATTAGCCATAGATTTTGCCCCTGAATTACGTGTCGTTGGTTTAGCCCCAGGCATTACCTTGCCATCGGGGGAGCAAACCCAAGCTAGTTTTTCGCAGGCACATCAAATGACGCCTCTAGGAAGATCCTCAAATCCAGAAGATATTGGTAAGGCCGCAGTATTCTTAGCAGAAGCTCGGGCCATTACTGGTACCACCCTTTATGTTGATGGGGGTCAGCATTTATTCCCATCAGCGCGCGATATTATGTTTACAACTCAGTAGGTCAAATTTATGCAAGTTACTCACCCCAAACTCAACCTCATGGAATATCGCCGTTTATTTTTGGAAGATTATGAGGTTTATATCAATATTGGTGTCCATGATCATGAAAAAAAAGCCGAGCAGCGCGTAATTTTAAATGTTGACTTATATATTCCCATCGAAATCAATACGCCCAAAGAAGATCGCCTCGAAGAAGTAGTCGATTATGATTTTATGCGCGAGACTATTCGATTGCGCACGCAAAAAGGACATATTCATTTGCAGGAAACCTTATGCGATACCATCGCAGATGCCATGCTAGAGCACCCTAAGATAATGGCTGTGCGCATTTCTACAGCGAAGCCCGATGTGTATCCCGATTGTGCTGCGGTAGGGGTTGAAATTTTTCGAATTAAACAAATTAATTAAAGCTAGGTCTTTATACAAATGGATCCGCGTAAAGTTGTGTTCGAGGAAAATAAGTTAGAAAAAAAATTGTGCCGTTTAGTTGGGCAGGCTATTGGTGATTTTAAGATGATTGCTGAGGGCGATAAAGTGATGGTCTGCGTTTCTGGTGGTAAAGATAGCTATGCCATGCTTGATATTTTGCTAAAACTCAAAGAGCGTGCGCCGATTCCATTTGACATCATTGCGGTTAACTTAGATCAGCGGCAACCAAACTTTCCTGCCGAAGTGTTGCCAAATTATTTAACAAGCTTAGTCGTACCTTTTCATATTGAGTCACAAGATACCTACAGTATTGTGAAGCGCGTTATTCCAGAAGGTAAGACCACCTGCGGTTTATGTTCACGCTTACGTCGCGGAATTTTATATCGCGTGGCGAGTGAGTTAGGCGCTACCAAAATTGCTTTAGGACACCACCGTGATGATATTTTAGAAACCTTTTTGTTAAATGTATTTTATGCCGGAAAACTCAAGGCAATGCCGCCTAAATTGCGTTCAGATGACGGTCAACATATTGTGATTCGTCCACTCGCCTATGTGCCAGAGCGCTTACTAGAGCGTTATGCCAATGTGATGCAATTTCCAATTATTCCCTGTGATCTTTGCGGCAGTCAGCCTAATTTACAACGAGGAGCAATGAAGCAAATGCTACGCGATTGGGAGAAAAAAAACCCTGGTCGAGTAGAAAGTCTATTTCGTGCCCTGCATCAAATTGTGCCTTCACATTTACTTGATGGCACAGCATTTAATTTTAAAAACCTTGACTCGGCTGAAGCGCTATTGGGTTTTCAACCGGAGATAGATGGAGATAGGGCATTTGATGAGAGCGCCTCAGAAGTGACTGCTGAAGCAATGGTCACCTTAGGCACTTATACTGCAAGCTTATGAATATTGTTATTTTGGCAGCCGGACAAGGTCAGCGTATGCGCTCAGCATTGCCTAAAGTAATGCAACTATTGGCTGGCAAGCCGATGTTGCAATATGTGCTCGAAACCGCATTAACGGTAAGCCCAAAAACTAAGCCAATAGTAGTAATTGGTCATGGCGCACCACTAGTAAGCCAATATATCGCCCATTTTGCAAAGCAAAATACAACTACTTTTAAACTCAGAACCAATATAAGCACTGTAAAACAGGCACAGCAAAAGGGTACTGGGCACGCCTTATTACAAGCCTTACCAAAACTTAACTTAGCTGAACCAACACTTGTTTTATATGGCGATGTGCCTTTAATTAGTTCGGCGACATTAAAGCGCTTAATTAAATTAGCCGATGGCGTTGCCAAGCAAGATTCAGCCTTAGCCTTATTGACACAAGAGATGGTTGATCCCAAAGGCTATGGTCGTATTGTGCGGAATACGGCAGGCGAAGTAGTTGCCATTATTGAAGAAAAAGATGCTAGCCCACAACAACAGGCAATTCAAGAAATTAATACTGGCATAATGGTTTTGCCAAGCCAGCACCTCAAGCGTTGGCTGAAGGCCTTACGTGTAAGTAATGCCCAGGGCGAATACTATCTAACTGATGTAATTGCCATGTCAGTTAAAGATGGCGTACCGATTCGCACTACCCAAGCTAACAATGCATGGGAAACAATTGGCGTTAATGATCGTGCGCAACTAGCCGCCTTAGAGCGTATTGCTCAGCAAGAAATTGCTAGCAATTTATTAAGTAATGGGGTATCTCTGGCCGATCCTGCGCGTCTTGATGTGCGCGGCAAATTAATTTGTGGTCAAGATGTCTTTATTGATATTGGTTGCTTATTTGAAGGTGAGATTTCTTTAGCAGCAGGCGTCAGGGTCGGACCTAACTGCGTTTTAAGAAATACTCAAGTGGGCATGAGAGTAGAGATTCAAGCCTTTAGTCATCTTGATGGGGCAACTATTGGCGATGATTGCATCATAGGCCCCTACGCGCGTTTGCGGCCTGGCGCCAATTTAGCCAATGATGTTCATATTGGTAACTTTGTTGAAGTTAAAAATAGTCAATTGGACTCGCATAGTAAAGTCAATCATTTAGCGTATGTAGGTGATGCCGTCGTGGGTAAGCGGGTAAATATTGGGGCGGGTACAATTACATGTAACTATGATGGAGTTAATAAACACCAAACCATTATTGAGGATGATGTATTTATTGGCTCTGATACCCAGCTAGTTGCGCCTGTAAGAGTAGGACGTGGTGCAACATTAGGTGCTGGCACTACCTTAACTAAAGACGCGCCTGCAAATCAACTGACCATATCACGCGCTAAACAAGTTTCAGTACCATGGCAACGCCCAGAAAAAAAAGTGCTTGTTAAGAAAAAATTATCAAGCAAGGGAAAAAAATAGATGTGCGGTATTGTCGGTGCAGCCTCCACGCACAATGTTGTTAAAACTCTCGTCGAGGGTTTACGCCGCCTAGAATATCGCGGTTATGACTCTTGTGGGTTTGCCCTCATCAATGCAGCTAACCCACTGCATCCAATTGAACGAGCACGCACTACAGCGCGGGTTGCCGAATTAGCTAGCCAAGCTGATCAATTTACGGGAACGCTTGGTATTGCCCATACTCGCTGGGCAACACACGGTAAGCCCGATACCGAAAATGCACATCCCCATATTTCGCAAAATTTAATTGCGGTAGTCCATAACGGCATTATTGAAAATTACGAAAGTTTACGTGCTGACTTAAAGCAAGCAGGCTATATTTTTAGTTCTGAAACTGATACGGAAGTGGTTGCTCATTTAATTCATCAGGTTTATACCGCTCAAGACGAGCGCAATTTAGCCTTGGCGGTACGTCTCGTATTGCCGCGTTTACAAGGTGCTTATGCGATTGCAGTAATTGCGCAGGATGACCCACAAACCCTGATTGGCGCAAGAGCAGGGTCGCCTTTGGTAGCGGCATTTGGGAACAATGAAAATTTTTTAGCTTCCGATGCATTGGCTCTGGCAGGTAAGGCAGAATTAATCAGCTATTTGGAAGAAGGTGATATTGCAATTGTCACAAGCAGTACCATCAAAATAATAGATCAAACAGGTACAATTTTAGCGCGTGATCGTAAGCCAATGCCAGCTCAAGCCGCCGCAGTTGATTTAGGACCGTATCAGCATTTCATGCAGAAAGAAATTTTTGAGCAACCTCGAGCCATTGCCGACACATTGGCTAACGTGACCGATTTTGGTCCTGAATTATTTGGCGCTAATCAACAGCAGTGGCTAGAGTTTGAGCAAATTTTAATTTTGGCCTGTGGCACTAGTTACTACGCAGCTTGTGTTGGCAAGTATTGGCTTGAAGAGCTTGGTGGCATTTCTACACAGGTTGAAATTGCTAGTGAGTATCGCTATCGTAAAACAGTTTCTCAGCCTAATACCCTAGTAATTGTCGTTTCGCAATCTGGTGAAACTGCTGATACCTTGGCTGCATTACGCCATGCCAAGAGCTTGGGACACCGTTTTACCTTAGCCATTTGTAATGTCGCTAGTAGCGCAATGGTACGCGAAACTTCTTGGCACTTCATTACTAAAGCGGGCACTGAAATTGGCGTAGCCTCAACTAAGGCCTTTACTACGCAATTAGTGGCGCTGTATTTATTAGCCGCCGCAATTGCCAAGCGGAGTGGTGCCTTAAATACTGAGGCGCAAAAAGGATTATTGCGTCGCTTGCGTCAGCTACCTAAAGCCTTATATGCCGTTTTGGCCCTAGAGCCCCAAATTATTGCTTGGAGCGAGACTTTTGCTAGATGTGAAAATGCGCTTTTTTTAGGACGTGGTTTGTATTATCCAATCGCGCTTGAAGGTGCTCTTAAGTTGAAAGAAATTTCTTATATTCATGCAGAGGCTTATCCCGCTGGCGAATTAAAGCATGGTCCGTTGGCGCTGGTAACTGACAAAATGCCAGTTGTGACGGTTGCGCCAAACGATGCTTTACTAGAAAAATTAAAATCAAATATGCAGGAAGTAAAAGCGCGTGGGGGCATGTTATATGTGTTTACCGACCGTGATACACAGCTAAAAAGTAGTGACGGCATTCAAGTCATCGGCTTACCAGAATACTACGGCGATCTTTCGCCAATATTGCAAGTAGTACCCCTGCAATTGTTGGCCTACCATACTGCTTGTGCTCGGGGTACCGATGTTGATAAGCCGCGCAATTTAGCTAAAAGTGTGACGGTAGAGTAGTAGGCAAATCCCTTTAAGAATCAGGGAAAAATACCCTTTTATGTTTAAATAAGCTTTGTGAATAATTTATTACGTCACCTTTTTGAAATAAGCCAACAACAAGCGTACCGAGCGGTGCGCTTGTTGTTGGCGACTTTTTGCCTGGGGGTTTTGGGTGCTTGTGCGGTAGGCCCCGACTTTAAGCAACCAGATGCTCCTAAAGTGAGCTCTTTAACTGAAAAACCCATTCCCACTAAATTAGCCACGACACCCGAGGTTCCAGGGGGCAGCGAACAAACTTTAGTAGAAAATAAAGACATCCCAGCACAATGGTGGGAATTATTTAAGTCACCCGAGTTAGACGTATTAATTCGTAAAGCCTTAGAGCAAAATCCAAATTTAGCCGCAGCTGATGCGGCATTACGAGCAGCGCAAGAGAATGTCAGCGCCCAAATTGGCGGCCAGTATTTTCCTAAAATTGGCGGTAATGCGAGCGCCACTCGCGAACAATTACCCTATGCCGTTTACGGATTGCCTCGTGGGGACCCTATTTATAGTCTGTACAACACTACCGTGAACGTAAGTTATGTGCCCGACTTTTTTGGGCGGGCGCGTAGAACAGTGGAAAATGCTCGCGCCCAAGCAGAGATTAGCCAATATCAGCTCGAAGGCGCATATCTAAACTTAACGTCAAACTTAGTTACTTCTGCAGTGCGAGAAGCGCAACTGCGAGCTGCATATCAAGCCACTAAGGAAATTCTAGGAGCACAAACCGATTTTGCTAATATTATTAAGCAGCAACTACAGATTGGTACGGTATCTAAAGTAGACCTTACTTCTCAACTAGCTTTAGTGGCAAGCTCGCAGGCAGAATTGCTAGTTTATGAAAAAAATGTTGCTTTTGCACGCAATCAACTTGCTGCTTTAACTGGCGAATTTCCGGGTAGTGCGACTATCAATGGTTTTAATTTAACTGATTTGCACTTGCCTGATCAGTTACCCCTTTCTTTACCTTCAAGCTTAGTTCGCCAACGTCCCGATATTTTGACTGCTGAGGCCGTAATGAAATCAACCAATGCCTTGGTTGGAGTGGCCACGGCTAATTTATTGCCGCAAATTACTTTAAGCGGTGCTGAAGGAAGCGCAGCACTAACTACGGGGGCTTTATTTGGGCCCACTGCAGTACTTTGGTCAATCGCTGGAGGATTATTTCAGCCCTTATTTCAAGGCGGGCAATTGTTAGCGCAACGCCGCGGAGCAATGGCCAATTATGAGCAAGCAGTCTTTCAATATCAGGCTGCAGTGATCACTGCATTTCAGCAGGTGGCCGATGCACTACAAGCCTTAGATGCCGATGCCAAGGCCTTAACCGCAGCTACCGATACCGAGCGCTATGCCAAAGAAACCCTTTATTTAGTTCAAGAACAATATCGTCTTGGTACTGCGAGTTATCTACAGGTTTTGTATTACCAAACGCAATATCAAAATTCCAAGATTCGCTCATTACAAGCGCAGGCATTACGATTTGCAGATACTGCCGCTCTATTTACCGCATTGGGTGGAGGCTGGTGGAATCGAACTGGGCCAGCTTATCAAGCTAAAAAAATTGCTAGTAGTCAAGAAGCTAAAGACGAAGGCTTATCAAAAACCGCAATCAATTTAATTCCTGCTTCAAACCTTACCTCGACTACCACCACTTCAGCAATTGCCTCAGCTGACGAACCCAATTTAAATACTAAGCAGATTGTTAAATAATGAAGATTGTTGATGCCATTAAGAATAAAGTGCTCAAGCTACTGAGGTCTTGGCGAGTGCGCGAAAAGCTTTGCATCTTGTGGGAGAAAACTAAACACTTATATAAGCGCATTGAGCAAAAAATACGCCCTTACCAGCGTTTTAAAAATACGCGTATGTACGCAAAATTAATGGCGATGACAGAAATGCGCCGCCGCATGACGCTAATGTTAGCAGGTGTTTTTTTATTATTAGGCTTAATTTTTGCCTTTAATCAAGCTAAAACAATGTTAATTAAGTACTTTATTTCAAGCGCTGGATTGCCGCCTGCTTATGTATCAACGACGATCATTAAACCAGAAGAATGGCAGCCCAAGCTTAGTAGTGTAGGCAATATTCGCGCGTATCGTGGGGTTGAATTAAGCACAGGAGTAGAGGGCTTAGTGCAATTGGTTACCGTGAAGTCTGGTATGGATGTTAAAGAGGGAACCTTATTAATTAAACTAGTCGATGCCGCTGAGGTGGCGCAACTTCATTCCTTAAAAGCACAAGCTGAATTGGCCAAAGTGATTAATGAGCGCGACAAACAGCAATTGGCAATTCAGGCGATTAGTAAAAATGTTTTTGATACTAGCGCAACTGATGCTAAATCGAAACGTGCGCTAGTTGAGCAACAAGAGGCGTTAATCGTCAAAAAGAATTTAAAAGCGCCATTTAGCGGTCGCGTGGGTATTGTGACGTTAAACCCAGGGCAATATGTTGGCGCAAGCGAAAAGCTACTTACTTTGCAAACTATTGACCCTATTTTTGTTGACTTCACATTACCGCAAAGTGCAGCTGGGTCTATCGAAGTTGGTCAAACTATTGAGCTTTCGACTGATGCCTATAAGGGCGCATTATTTGCGGGGAAAATTACGGCGATCAGCCCGAGGGTTGATTTAAATACGCGCAATATTCAAATTGAGGCTTTACTCGCTAACCCAGATAAAAAAATCTTACCAGGTATGTTTGCTAATTTAAATATTAATTTAGGCGAGAAAGTAAAGTATCTCACTTTACCCTTAACGGCAGTGACCTATAACCCCTATGGATCAACTGTGTTTATTGCTAAGAAAACCGATCGAATTGGTAAGGATGGCCAAGCGGTTATTGAGGCGCAGCAAGTTTTTGTCACTACTGGCTCGACTCGCGGCGATCAGGTAGCAATTGTGAAGGGAGTCGATGAAGGTGCCACAGTAGTTACTAGTGGGCAATTGAAATTAAAGAATGGTACGCCATTAATTATTAATAATAAAGTAAGCCCAGCTAACTCTCCCAATCCAAAGCCCCAGGAAAATTAGTGTTGATGAATGCACTTAGTAATTTTTATTTATGCCGCGGGCTAGCACGATGAATTGGACTGATCTATTTATTCGTCGTCCTGTACTGGCAGTAGTTGTTAGTAGCCTGATTTTAATTTTTGGCTTGAAAGCTGTGACTAGCTTGCCAGTTAATCAGTTTCCTCAAACTCAAAATGCCGTTGTAACTATTACGACTGCTTATTTTGGCGCTGATCCCGAAACTATTGCTGGCTTTATTACTCAGCCACTTGAGTCTGCCATTGCACAGGCACAAGGAATTGATTATTTATCCTCAGCAAGTATTAGCGGAATTTCTACGATTACCGCAACTTTGCGACTGAATTACGACTCAAATAAAGCCTTAACCCAAATTAATACCCAGATTGCTTCGGTCCGCAACCAATTACCGCCCCAAGCCCAGCAGCCCGTATTAACAGTGCAACTGGGGCAATCAACCGCCGCCTTATATATGGGTTTTTATAGTGACGAGATTCCAAATAATAGTATTACCGATTATTTATTACGGGTTGTTAAACCCAAATTAGACTCCATTGCGGGAGTTCAAAATGCTGAAATTTTAGGGGGCAGAAAGTTTGCCTTACGTGCCTGGTTAGATGTTGATCGAATGGCGGGGCTAGGGGTTGGGCCAGATGACGTATATAACGCTTTAGCAGCCAATAACTATTTATCAGCAGTGGGCACTAGCAAGGGTTCGATGGTTGCAGTCGATTTGGTAGCTAGCACTGACTTGCATAACTTAGCTGACTTTCGCAAGTTGATTATTAAACGCAATGGTGCAGATCTGGTTTATTTAGAACAAGTAGCCACAGTTAGTTTAGGCTCTGAAGATTACAACACTAATGTAGCTTTTAGTGGCAAGAAGTCTGTTTTCATTGGCATCAAGGTGGCTCCAGAAGCCAATTTATTAGATGTAGCTGCGCGTATTCAAGCGGCGTTTCCGCCCATTCAAAAACAATTACCAGCTGGTTTAACTGGCAAAATTGTTTATGACTCGACTGCCTTTATCAATACCTCAATTGATGAAGTCATCAAAACCTTATTAGAGGCCTTGGTCATCGTAACGGCTGTTATCTATTTATTTTTAGGTAGTTTTCGCGCAGTATTGGTGCCGTTAATTGCCATGCCACTGTCCTTAATTGGCGCATTTTTTATAATGCAAATTTTAGACTATTCAATTAATTTATTAACGCTTTTGGCGCTTGTTTTAGCGATTGGATTAGTGGTAGATGATGCCATTATTGTGGTTGAAAACGTTGACCGCCACATGAAAGAGGGTAAGTCACCACTTGAAGCTTCGCTCATAGCCGCCAGAGAATTAGGTAATCCAATTTTAGCCATGACCATTGTTTTGATTGCGGTGTATATACCAATTGGCTTTCAAGGTGGCTTAACGGGCGCCCTATTTACTGAATTTGCGTTTACTCTAGCCGGAGCAGTGGCTGTATCGGGTGTTGTTGCGTTAACACTTTCGCCGATGATGTGTGCGCAAATTTTTACCGAGCAGCAAGAGGCTTCAGCATTTGTGCAAAAAATTGATGCAATTTTTGACCGTATTCATCAACGCTATCAGGCCTTATTACGCAATCTATTGACAACTTGGCAGGTAATCATTGTGATGGGTGCATTTTTATTGCTAGGGGTAGCCTATTTATACGCCACTGCATGGTCTGAATTAGCTCCAATTGAAGACCAAGGCATTATTTTGATGCAGGCTGCAGGCCCACCAAATTCAACTACCGATCAAATGCAGATGTATGCCAACCAGGTATATCAAATCGCAAGCGCAGAACCAGAATACGCGCAAATGTTTCAAATAACCAGCCCAAGCTCAAGTTTTGGCGGGGTACTTTTAAAAGATTGGTCACAGCGTAGCCGCAGCGCTAGTGCGTTTCAACAGGATATGCAAAAAAAATGGAACAGCATCGCTGGCGCGCGGGTAGCAGTGTTTCAATTTCCTGCTTTACCTGGAGCACAAGGACTGCCAGTGCAGGTAGTTATTAATACCACCGAGCCATACGAAAACTTAAATGAAGTGTCGCAAGCAGTGCTTGATAAAGCCCGTAAAAGTGGCATGTTTTTCTTCGTCGATACTGACTTAAAAATAGATAGACCACAAAATGTTCTTGAGATAGATCGAGAAAAAGTAGCTGCCTTGGGAATGACCCAAAAAGATGTTGGTAGTGCACTCTCAGCAGCTTTGGGTGGCGCTTACGTGAATTATTTTTCTGTTGCCGGCAGGTCATACCGAGTGATTCCTCAGGTAAAACAAGTCGACCGATTAAATCCAGAGCAAATTTTGGATTACTATATCCGCACGCCTAGCGGCAATATGATTCAGGCGCGCACAATTGCTTCAATTCGGCAAAAGGTCGTGCCGCAGTCTATTAATCATTTTCAACAATTAAATTCTGCCACTATCTCGGGGGTGAGCACCCCGTTTGTTTCACAGGCCGAAGTGCTGACCTTTTTAAAAAATGCGATTAAAGAAGCAGCCCCTAATGGCTACAACATTGATTATGCAGGCCCCTCACGGCAGTTTATTGCAGAGTCTGGCGGCTTCTTAGTGACTATGTTTTTCGCGATCTTAATTGTTTTTTTAGTTCTTGCCGCCCAGTTTGAAAGCTTTCGCGACCCACTTGTTATTCTAGTCTCGGTACCCTTGGCTTTATTTGGCGCTTTAATTTTTATCAATCTTGGTTTTACTACTGTGAATGTGTATACCCAAGTTGGATTAGTTACTCTAATGGGCTTAATTAGTAAGCATGGTATTTTGATTGTGCAATTTGCTAATGAGTTGCAAATCGCAGGTCGAAGTAAATTAGAGGCTATTATCGAAGCAAGTAGCGTGCGTTTGCGCCCGATTTTAATGACCACAGCAGCGATGGTTTTAGGTGTAGTGCCCTTGGTCATTGCTTCGGGTGCTGGCGCAGCAGGTAGGCAATCGATGGGCATCGTCATTTTTACTGGCCTATCGATTGGCACCCTATTTACTTTATTTGTCGTACCAGCTATGTATCTCTTTATTGGCGCCGATCACCAAGTCAATAAATTTAAACAAAGTACTGCTCAAATTTAAATTTGAGGTTTATTCACCATTAATTCAGTTTCAGCAATGGTAGCAAACTGTGTTTGTGTTTGAATACGCTTAAACCAATTTTCTAGGTACTCATACTGAGGGCGGGCTGATAAATGCTCTGGAAAAGTGTCTGCTAATAAAATCCAGCGATTAACGCATAAGGCCAAAGCAATATCTCCTAAATTAAAACGCTCGCCAGAACAATAGGCCTGATTTTGTAAAGTTGTATTTAAGTGGCCTAGGTAATGATGGGTGTCGGTGAAGCCTTTACTGATGCCTGCATAATTTCGCTCTGCTTCGGGCACGCGTGTGAGCCCCAAAAATGGCAGACGTAGCGCCGGCCAAAGAATCGACAGTTGCCAATCTAACCATTTATCAGAATTAGCTTGACTAAGATTATCGCTAGGAAAAAAGGTACCAGCGGCATCATAAGTCCGCGCCAAATAGCGCAAAATGGAGTTAGATTCCCAAAGGGTTAGCTGCCCGTCTTGTAAAGTTGGTACTAAGCCATTGGGATTGAGTTTGAGAAATTCTGGGCTGGTATTAATCCCAAAATGTAAACCAGCATCGATCCGCTCATAGTCACGTTGTTCTTGCCGCTGTAGCTCGGTTAAGCACCAAATTACTTTTTGCACATTAATTGAACTTTTTCGGCCCCAAAGACGCATCATAAAATTACAGTCCTTATCAGTGATAGCTAGGTTTGTTTGCTTTTGCTTGGAATTAGTCAGCTCGGTTAAGGCCCGACAGCTGACTACGATGAAACAGTAATGGTGCTTTGGTACGGTCATGAGCTAGGTCATGAATTTGAGCCACCATAATGTGGTGATCGCCGCCAGGATAGACGGCAACTGTTTCACATTCAAAGTGAGCTACACAGTCTTGAATGAGTGGCAAGCCGCTTTGGTTGAGGACGTATTTCACCCGATCAAATTGGCTAGGACTACGTTTGGCAAAGCTTAGCGCAAGCTCCTCTTGGGTCTCATTGAGTACATGAATGATCTGCTTTGCCCCCACCGAAAACGCAGTTGTTAAGGGGGATTGCTTTGCTAGCGACCACAAAATCAAGGGTGGATTCAGAGAAACAGTATTAAAAGAGCTAATGGTGATGCCAACAGGTAACTGTGCGGTATCGAGCCCAGTAATTACAGTAACACCAGTTGGAAAGGCAGCAAAACCTTGCCGTAGTTCTTCGGTTGAAAAAGGGCTGCTGAGCAAAGTGCTATGCATACGTGTTTGCGAGTAGCAAAAATTTTATGATTTGCTCACGCCTGAAGCTGCAGGCGTGCTCGTGCCTGTAGGAATGACGGTTCCTGGTATCGGTGTAAGCACTTCATTGTCTTCAGCTTTAACGCATTTAAAACGATATTCTTTACTATTTTTTGAAAGAAAACTTGCGCCCAAATAAAAATCGTTTTTACACACTTTAGTGGCAAAATCCATTACATCCTGCGGATCTGCGCTTGAATTAATCAGCCGCATATTACCCATTGACATGCTTATTTCAGTTGAAAAACATGCCGTTAGTAGCACGCTGCTTAAAGCGGTGGATAAGAGTAGAATTTTTTTCATATAGAGTCTCATCTTCAATCGTGCTCGTAGAATAAACTGTTTAGCTAAAGTTGTGAATTTTAAGGATTTTTAATGTTTAAAGCGATTTTGATTAATAAAGACGAAACCGGCTATCACGCTGACTTGGCCGAGTTAAGCGAGGCGGCGTTGCCAGCTGGCGAGGTTTTAGTAAAGGTGCTGTATTCAACACTTAATTATAAAGATGGTCTGGCGATTACGGGTAAAGGGCCAATAGTGAGGTCCTTTCCGATGGTTCCCGGCATTGATTTTGCTGGTGAAGTACTGGAAAGTAGTAGCCCTGACTATGCACCAGGAGATCAGGTCATTTTAAATGGCTGGGGTGTGGGGGAAGCACATTGGGGTGGTTTAGCCCAAAAGGCTCGAGTCAATGCCGAATGGCTTATTCCCCTACCCAAGGGGATGACCCCCAAGCAAACATTAGCAGTTGGCACGGCAGGCTATACCGCCATGCTGTGTGTCATGGCTTTGCAACAGCATGGCTTACAGCCAAACGCTGGCGAAGTGCTGGTCACGGGTGCCGCAGGCGGGGTAGGTAGTTTTGCCATAAGCCTAATGCATAAATTGGGTTTTACGGTAGTCGCTAGTAGTGGTCGATCGGAAGAAAGCGCTTATTTACAGCAATTAGGCGCAAGCGAAGTAATTACGCGCGAGAGCTTATCGGCCCCTGGCAAACCGCTTACTAAAGAGCGCTGGGCTGCAGTAATAGATAGCGTGGGTAGTCATACTTTAGCCAATGCTTGTGCAGCAGTAAAAAGCAATGGCGCAGTTGCGGCCTGTGGCTTAGCTCAGGGCATGGATTTTCCAACTACCGTAGCCCCATTTATTTTGCGCGGTATTACCTTATATGGCATTAATAGCGTTACAGTCGGAAAAGCAAAACGCATTTTGGCTTGGGAACAATTAAGTCAACTGTGTGACCAAACTATGCTTACAACAATTGCACATGAAATTAGCTTAGCCGAGGCTATTTCGATGGCGGTCGATTTAATTGCCGGCAAAATTCGTGGGCGCTTAATTGTGGATGTCAATCGCTAAGCCCCTGTTTTTCTCATTAATCTAAGCCAGGGTTTTGATGTGCATCATATTGAGCTTTACGCTCGGGTAATTGATGGCAAATTGCCAGTTTTTCAAGTTCGTTAGCGCTCGACCAAATTGTAATTTCTTCTAGAGTGCGAAAACACCCACGACAAAAGCCATTGCCAGGATTAATCTCACACCAATTAACACAAGGAGAGGCAACTGGCGCTAGTGTATTTGGTTTCACAATTGCGACTTAAATCGATGCATAAACCGTTTATCAGCTTCATATTCAATGAAGTGAGGATAAGCGCCAGCCTTTAAATGCGTTTGATGGGCGCGCCACATTTCAGGATCAAAAAAATCGGGGTGATGTTTGAGAAAAAACTTTTTGACCCGTTGATCACCCAATAAAAATACCCGAAAGGTTTCAGGAAAAATATCTTTTGAACCAATGGGATACCATGGCTCTCCCGATAATTCTTCCTCTTCAGTGCGGGCGGGCGGCACATGCCGAATTTCACAAGCAGTTAAATATTCAATTTCATCATAATCATAGAACGCCACACGCCCATAGCGGGTAACTCCAAAATTCTTGTAAAGCAAATCGCCAGGAAAAATATTAGCAGCAATTAATTCTTTAATCGCATTGCCGTATTGCACTATGCCATGCTCGACTTCTGCATCAGTGCCATGTTGTAACCAAAGGTTTAAAGGGGTCATGCGCCGCTCAATGTACACATGCTTAATTACTAGCTCGTCTTGATTGTCTGGTCCCCGCCTAATTTGTAGTAACGAAGCGCATTGTGCTTGAATTTCGGCAATTAATTCAGCAGTAAAACGTCCTAGCGGAAAAACCACATCAGAAAATTCAAGCGAGTCAGCCATCCTTCCTACCCGATCATGCTGCTTAACCAGTTGATATTTAGCCATGATGAGTTCGCGACTAGTTTCTTTGGGCGGAGGAAAATAATCTTTAATCATCTTAAAAACGTATGGGTAACTAGGTAAATCAAAAACCAACATCACCAAACCTTTGATGCCGGGGGCAATACGAAATAAATCAGTTGAGTGCAGTAAATGATGTTGGAAGTCACGGTAAAACAAATTCTTGCCATGTTTTTGTAGCCCAAGCATATTGTAGAGCTCAGCACGGGGTTTGTGCGGAAGCAAATTACGTAAAAAGGTAACGTATGCCGAAGGCACTTCCATATCGACTAAAAAATAGCTATGGGTAAAACTAAAAATAAGCCGCAAATCAATTTCTGCTAAGAGTGCGCCATCTATATAAAGTTGGCCCGCTGGGTTATGCATCACTGCAATAGCCAAGGGAATGACTTTTTCACCATCAATAATTCGGCCGATAATAAAGGCAGTTTTATTACGAAAAAAGAGAGACGTAAGAATATGAATTTGAAAATCTGCCTGGGTGTTCGCGCCACGCAATTCCTCATTAACGCATTGATTTAATAACTCAATATCACGCGTGACGTTTTCAAATGGAGTTTTAAATTGAAAACTAAGGAGCAAGTCTGTAAGTACGTATTTTAGGCCGGCACGATTTTCTGGATAATAAGTGCGATAGGTTGGCTTACTTGGTGCTTCATCGTTCTCGAGGTATTCTGTTGAAATAGTGGGGCGCACAAAAATAAAATTATTATGAAAATAATCTCGGCGTAAGATACGCGTACAAACCGAATTAAAAAAAGTTTCAGCTAATTCGGGCTGGTGTAAATTAGACACTAAACCAATATAATGCAACTTCACTTGTTGCCATATTTCATCGGAACAATTTTGTGCGTCAAATTCATCTTCTAAAACTTGTACCGTTTCTTGCACCCGTTGATCGTAATAATCAATTCGATTCCGCTGCAATTGGCTTACCCCAAACCAATCTTGAGCTTCAAAGCAAGCTTTTGCAGCCTTTCCGGCTTCGCGAAAAATGCTGTAATGACGTTGAAATCCAGCTAAAAGGGTTTGTGCCATATCAAAAGCAACCTGCGATGACAATAGTTTGGGAAAATGGTTCATACCATTAAGCTTAATCGAAGCATGCCCAACTCTACTAATCTTGAAATTCAGTATCCCCTAGGGGATGTTTTACCAGCTATCGGCGAAACGCTGGAAGTAGCGCCAGGAGTGCGATGGCTGCGAATGCGCCTGCCATTTGCCTTAGACCACATTAATTTATGGCTTTTGAGCGATGAAATTGATGGCGTTGCAGGTTGGACCATTATTGATTGTGGAATTTCTAATGCTGAGACACAGGCAGCCTGGGAAGCAATTTTTAGCAGCCAATTAGGCGGTTTACCTGTTCTTAGGGTTATCGCAACCCATATGCATCCTGATCATGTTGGCTTAGCTTATTGGTTATGCGAGCGTTGGCAAGCACCTTTATGGATGTCAATGTCAGATTACTTAACCGCTCAGTGGTTAAGTAATAAAGAGGGCGGGGCAGCAATTGGCGCCAAAATGGGCGGGGGAGGCTCCGCAGACCATCTTGAGCGTCATGGCTTAAATACAGCAGAAGACTTAGCCTTAATCCGCGGCCGCTCCGACTACTACATCAAAATGGTGCCAAAGATGCCGCCCCGCTATCGTCGAATGATGGATGGCGACCTTATTAGTATTGGTGGCCAGCTTTGGCAAGTACAAATGGGCTATGGGCATGCGCCTGAGCATGCCACACTTTATTGCGCAAAATTGGGTGTTTTTATTTCTGGCGATATGGTATTGCCGCGCATTTCTACCAACATCAGCGTATATGATGGCGAGCCCGATGCTGACCCCTTAGGTTTATTTTTACGTTCTTTAGCCGTCTTTGCCAAGTTACCGGCAAATACCTTAGTTTTACCTTCTCATGGCAAGCCTTTTACAGGATTGCATTTGCGCATTCAGCAACTGCAAGACCATCATGTGGATCGCTTAGCCGACACGATGCAAGCATGCCAAGTTCCAATTACAGCGCGCGATCTAGTGCCTATTTTATTTAAACGGGCCCTAGATACACATCAAATGACCTTTGCCATGGGCGAAGCTATTGCCCATTTGAATCATCTTTGGCACTTGGGAAGGCTGACGCGGAAGGCTTCCGCCGGGGTTTGGCAGTTTTCCGTGCATTAGAGTTCACCGCACCCGCCGCGGCATTAGCCGCATTACTGGCATTAGTCATGGCAGCTTCTTGGGCTGACCCCATCGCCTCGCCAAAAGAGCGGAGTGCTAAAAGGGTTGCTTGTTGCACCTCTAAGCCTTGAATGGTCGATTTCAAGACGTTTAAATTGAGATTTAACCAATTTTCAACACTTTTAAGATCTTTAATACGTTTTTCAATTTCAGTAATATCTAGCCCAGCAAAAGCATTGCCAAAACCACTAGCTGTTTTACTCATATCTGCAGTAAAGGGAAATTGCCCAGCATTTTGCCCAGCCACGCCTTGACCCCACATATTTTTTAACATCTCTAAGCTTTGATTAAATTCTGGCATGGTTCCGAACATAAATTCTCCATTTTGGCTAAACACAAGCAATACCGATAAAATACGGGATTCTAAAGATTAATCCTCTTAACGCCACAATGCAATCAAATGGTTCGATAGCGCCTGTCTCAAAAGCCCAAATTTTTTCTGGGTTAGCAAACTATACCCGTGGTGCGCTGCTGCCGCAGCTTCTGCATGAGCGAATTTTGATTTTAGACGGAGCAATGGGTACGATGATTCAGCAGCGCAAGCTTTCTGAAGCCGATTACCGTGGTTTGCCTACCAGCCAGCGCTTTGCTAAGCATGCCGCTGATGTCAAGGGCAACAACGAGTTATTGGTCTTAACTCAGCCACAAATTATTCGTGAAATTCACGATCAATATTTAGAGGCTGGGGCCGATATTATTGAGACCAACACTTTTGGCGCGACCTCAGTAGCGCAAGACGATTACCGTATGCCCGAATTAGCTCGAGAAATGAATGAACAGGCCGCGCGAATCGCCCATGATGCTTGTGTAGCCTTTAGCACCGCAGATAAGCCGCGGTTTGCAGCCGGCGCAATTGGGCCTACCCCAAAAACAGCCAGTATTTCACCTGAAGTAAACGATCCGGGTGCGCGCAATGTTACTTTTGACATCTTACGTAAAGCCTATCGTGAGCAAATTGAAGGTTTATTTGCTGGCGGAGTTGATTTATTTTTAGTTGAAACAATTTTTGACACTTTGAATGCAAAGGCCGCTTTATTTGCACTCGATGAATTTTTTGAAGAGACTGGTGAGCTTTTACCGGTGATGATTTCCGGTACTGTGACCGATGCATCAGGGCGTATTCTCTCGGGTCAAACAGTAGAAGCATTTTGGAATAGTTTGCGTCACATTAAGCCACTAACCTTTGGCCTCAATTGTGCCTTAGGCGCAGCTTTAATGCGACCTTATATCGCCGAATTAGCTCGCGTTTGTGATATTGCTATTTCATGCTATCCCAATGCAGGCTTGCCAAATCCAATGAGCGACACGGGTTTTGATGAAACTCCCGAGGTTACATCGGCATTAATTGATGGTTTTGCAAGTGATGGTTTAGTTAATTTAGTTGGCGGATGTTGTGGCACTACGCCTGAACATATACGTGCTATTGCCCAAGCAGTAGCCAAACGTAAGCCTAGGGCTTTTTATCGTGAAAATTTACCTGAAGAATTGGCATGAGCGATCATCAGAAGCAACTTAAACCAATGCGGTTAGCTGGCTTAGAGCCTTGCAATATCACACCAGCAGTAGGCTTCGTGAATATTGGCGAACGGACTAACGTCACGGGTTCAAAAGCGTTTTCGCGCATGATTTTAAATAATCAATTCGATGAAGCTTTGGCAGTGGCTCGGCAGCAAGTTGAAAATGGCGCACAGGTGATTGATATTAATATGGATGAGGCGATGTTAGATTCTGAGGCGGCAATGATACGCTTTTTGAATTTAATTGCCTCAGAGCCCGATATTGCCCGAGTGCCCATCATGATTGATTCATCGAAATGGACAGTCATTGAAGCCGGCTTAAAGTGCGTTCAGGGCAAATCAATTGTTAATTCAATTTCCCTTAAAGAAGGCGAAGAAGCGTTTCGTAGGCAAGCCCGTTTAGTTAGACGCTATGGCGCTGCTACTGTAGTAATGGCTTTTGATGAGCAAGGGCAAGCTGATACCTTTAAGCGTAAAACTGAAATTTGCCAACGCTGCTACAACTTGTTAGTTGACGAAATAGGCTTTCCTGCAGAAGATATTATTTTTGATCCTAATATTTTTGCGATCGCAACCGGTATCGAAGAACATGATAATTATGCAGTAGATTTCATTAATGCCACGCGCTGGATTAAAACCAATTTGCCCGGAGCGAAAGTCAGCGGCGGGGTATCTAATGTGAGCTTTTCTTTTCGTGGCAATGATCGGGTTCGAGAGGCAATTCATACCGTATTTCTCTATCATGCAATTCAAGCTGGTATGGACATGGCGATTGTCAATGCTGGTCAACTAGGAGTTTATGCCGACCTTGACCCCGAGCTACTCGAGCGCGTTGAAGATGTTGTCCTTAATCGCTTTAAAGAAAAAGACGGTCAAACTCCTACAGAGCGTCTGTTAGCCATAGCGGCAACATTTAAGGGCGATGCCAGCAAGCAAGTAGAAAATTTAGTCTGGCGAGAAGCGCCAGTTCGCGAACGTCTAACGCATGCTTTAGTACATGGCATCACGACATTTATTGTGGATGATACCGAGAGTCTTCGTGCTGAAATTATGGGCTCTGGCGGCAGACCCATCGAGGTAATTGAAGGTCCCTTAATGGATGGTATGAATGTGGTTGGCGATTTATTTGGTGCGGGAAAAATGTTTTTACCGCAAGTAGTAAAAAGCGCTCGCGTTATGAAGCAGGCAGTAGCAGTGTTAATTCCCTACATTGAAGAAGAAAAGCGCCTGCATATTGCAGGTGGTGGTGAAGCCAAGGCCAAGGGCAAAATTGTCATGGCCACGGTTAAAGGCGATGTGCATGATATTGGTAAAAATATTGTCACCGTAGTTTTGCAATGCAATAACTTTGATGTTATTAATATGGGTGTGATGGTACCTTGTGCTGAAATTTTAAAGAAAGCCAAAGAAGAGAAGGCCGATATCGTTGGACTTTCGGGCCTGATTACGCCTTCACTTGAAGAGATGACATATGTTGCGCAAGAAATGCAACGTGATACGTATTTTCGCAAACGTTTATTGCCTTTAATGATTGGTGGCGCTACAACCTCAAGGGTACATACTGCAGTGAAAATTGCTCCACACTACGATGGCCCAGTGGTCTATGTACCCGATGCCTCCCGCTCAGTTTCAGTAGCATCAAATTTGCTATCCGATGAAGGTGCGAAAAAATTTATTACTGAACTACAGGAAGACTATGTGCGTATTCGTGAGCAGCACGCGAATAAACGCAAGACACCCTTGATAACTTTAGAAGCTGCTCGTAATAATCGTGAATTAATTGATTGGCAAAATTGGCAGCCGCACAAACCAAAATATATTGGTCGCCGAGTCTTTAAAAATTACGCACTTGCTGAAATAGCCCCATTTATTGATTGGACGCCCTTTTTTCAAACCTGGGATTTAGCCGGTAAGTTTCCAGCAATTTTAGATGATGAAATCGTCGGTGTAGAAGCCCGCAAAGTATTTGCTGATGCGCAGGCAATGTTAGAAAAATTAATAAAAGGCCAGTGGTTACAGGCCGATGGCGTGCTGGCTTTTTATCCTGCCAATTCGATTGGTGACGATATTGTTTTATATACCGATGAAGCGCGTAAGCACCCCTTATTTGTTTGGCATAACCTACGACAACAAAGTGAAAGACCGGTAGTTGAAGGTCAACAGCGCCCAAATCGTAGCTTAGCTGATTATGTCGCGCCCTATGCTTCTGGTATCGCCGATTATGTGGGCTGCTTTGCAGTGACTACTGGTCACGGGGTCGAGAAAAAAGTAGCGCAATTTCAAGCGCAACATGATGACTACAGCGCTATTATGCTTAAAGCATTAGCCGATCGTTTAGCTGAAGCATTTGCTGAGCTAATGCATTGGCGGGCACGTACCGACTTATGGGGGTACGCTTCTGCAGAGCAACTCAGCAATGAACAAATGATTGCTGAACAGTATCGGGGTATTCGGCCAGCGCCGGGGTATCCAGCTTGCCCTGCCCATGAAGTCAAGCAAGATTTATTGCGCGTACTTGGTTCAGAAGATATTGGCATGACCTTAACCGAGTCTTTTGCGATGAACCCCGCGTCGAGTGTTAGTGGGTTTTATTTGGGGCATCCCGACGCCAAATATTTTAATGTCGGCAAAGTGGGTCAAGATCAATTGCTTGACTTGGCCAAGCGACGCAATGAAACCATTGAAGTTGTGCAGCGTTCACTAGCCAGTCAATTTGACTAGAGGCGGTGCTCAAATTAGAATCACTGATCGACCCTTACAGGGTAATTAGAGGTCCCAAATAATCGGTTCTTGCGCTGCTGCTGCCTGTTTCATTAGCTCCAAAAATGGAAAGGCACGCCGTCCAAGAGGGTCACCCTTGATCACTGGTGGGCTCGGGCTATTACCAGGCGACTGCAATGATGATTGGAAGCTTACTTGAGATTGACGCTGCTCTTGATCTTGAATAATAGCGCTCTCAAGCAATGAAATTAAATCGGGTAGGTGGGTAGCGGTAAGGATCCCGCGCTGCTCTAATGGTTTGCCCAAAACCGCAAAAATGCGCTCACTGAGATCACTTAACATGATTACATCGGGACCAGCTTTAGAGTGAAAACGGTAGATCATCTATCGAGCTTACCATCAGCGCCTGATAAACTTATTAATCTATGTTGACAACCCAAAAAAACCA
Organism: Polynucleobacter meluiroseus; assembly: GCA_945878885.1. Lineage (GTDB taxonomy): Bacteria > Pseudomonadota > Gammaproteobacteria > Burkholderiales > Burkholderiaceae > Polynucleobacter > Polynucleobacter meluiroseus_C. The sequence goes on from CAMCUP010000005.1 coordinate 68,316, forward strand.
ATTAATACAGTGCTTAAGTTTGGCTTTGCAGCAGGCGGCGCTTCTGCACAATTTGTCTCAAAGCGACTTACCAATTCCACAGCTTGAGCGGCCTAAGGCGATAGACCATGGTGATGTAGCTTGTAATATTGCCATGCAAGTGGCAAAGTTATGGCGACTAAATCCGCGTGAATTGGCACAAACAATATTGCTCAATCTGCAAGCGCAAACGAATTATGCCGATCTTGTTTGTTCAGATGAGGTCGCTGGGCCAGGGTTTATTAATTTTCGTCTTAGCAATCATGCTAAGACTGCAGTCATCAAAGAAATTTTAGTAGAGCAAGCAAACTTTGGGTTACTTAAATTAGAGCCCAGATCGAGCAGTGTCGAACCAGCTAAAGTGATGATCGAATTTGTTTCGGCCAACCCAACTGGGCCTTTGCATGTGGGGCATGGCCGGCAGGCTGCTTTGGGCGATGCAATTGCAAACTTATTAACTACCCAAGGATTCAAGGTTCACCGAGAGTTTTATTACAACGATGCTGGGGTCCAAATAACCAACTTAGCCCAGTCAGTACAAGCGCGTTTAAGAGGACTTAAACCAGGTGATAATAATTGGTCAGAGCTGGCCTATAACGGCGAGTACATTGCTGATATTGCTTCTGCATATCGGGCAATACCAGAGTATCAAATAGAGGATCTTGAGGCTATTCGAATATTTGCAATAGCTTATTTACGCGAAGAACAAGATCTCGATTTAAAAAGTTTTGGGGTGCAATTTGATCAGTACTACCTCGAATCGTCTTTGTACGCCGACGGAAGTGTGGCAAAGATTGTTGCCGATTTAGAGGCCGCTGGTAAAACCTATGAAGCTGATGGCGCCTTATGGCTTAAGACTACTGCCAATGGTGACGATAAAGATCGGGTGATGCGCAAATCGGATGGTAGTTTTACCTACTTTGTGCCCGATGTAGCTTATCACGCCAGCAAATGGCAACGTGGCTATCAGCAAGTTATCAATATTCAAGGTAGCGATCACCACGGCACCATCATGCGGGTACGTGCGGGTTTGCAGGGAGTGGCACAACAGCGTCAGTGGACAATTCCAAGCGATTACCCGGCATATGTTTTACACAAAATGGTCACCGTAATGTGCAATGGTGAAGAGGTTAAGCTTTCTAAGCGAGCTGGATCATATGTCACGGTGCGCGATTTAATTGAATGGTCTGGCGGTATTCATGACGCCATGTCAGCAGCTGAACGCACGCTCGCACTCCAACGGGGACGCGATGCAGTACGCTTCTTTCTAATTTCACGCAAAGCTGATACAGAATTTATTTTTGATATTGATTTAGCTTTACAACAAAATGATGAAAACCCGGTTTTTTATGTGCAATATGCCCATGCGCGCATTTGCTCAATTTTGGCGCAATGGCAGGGTAAAGCGATTGAGCTGGCCAATGCTAACTTGAGTTTATTGAACAGTAAGGCTGCAGATCATCTTTTACGCCGCTTAGCTGAGTATCCAGAGTTACTCACAGTTGCCGCAGCAGATTTAGCCCCACATGCCTTAGCCTTTTATTTACGCGATTTGGCAGGCGATTTCCATACCTTTTACAATGCAGATCGCGTCTTAGTTGACGATCTAGAGTTACAAAATGCACGCTTAGCTTTGTTGGCAGCAACCCGTCAGGTCATTCAAAATGGTTTGGCAATTTTAGGGGTCTCTGCTCCCAGCAAAATGTAAGATAAGGGAATGAAAATGCAATCGACGAAAGAATTTGGTGGCACTATTTTAGGTTTAATTTTAGGGCTAACCTTGGGCCTAGTTTTAGCCTTGGGTGTAGCTTTTTATTTATCTAAAACTCCCCCGCAAGAAAAGCCTGGAATTCGGGCGCCAAATTTACCACTAACAATTAAACCTGCAATTCCTGTTGAAGATGAAAGCGCACCAGCTATACCTCCTTTAGACCTAAATAAGCCCTTACAAGGCAAAAAGCCGGCTAGCAATGCTGAAGATAAAGCCGACCCCATTCGCGATATTGCTAATGGGAAAAAACCTGAGCAAAAGCCAGCTGATGCCAAGGGCGCAGAAGCCAAAAATACCGAGCCCGTTTTTTTTGTTCAAGTAGGCGCCTTTAGTAAGCAAGCTGAAGCAGATGCCCAAAAGGCAAGTTTGGCAATTCAGGGTATTCAGGCACAATTGAGTGATGCAACAGTCGACGGAAATATCGTTTGGCGAGTGCGGATCGGCCCCTTTGTTACGGCCGAAGATACTAAATCAATTACCAACAAATTAAGCAGTCTTGGTCTTAAACCCACTATTATTCGAGCTAATAAATCATGATTTCATTACCCACTTTATTTCGACAGCTTTGTGCCATTAGTTTTGCGGCAGCTTTTAGTCTTTTGCCCTTAGAGATGCTAAGCGCTCAAACTGCAAATCCTCAGCCCGGAAATCAAAAAATTCAAGAAGGTATTGATTATCGAATTTTGCCTACCCCGCAGCCAGTTGAAGCCAAAAATAAGGTCGAAGTAATCGAATTTTTTTGGTACGGCTGCCCCCATTGCTTTGAGTTTGAGCCTGAGCTTAGCGCCTGGGTTTCTCGCCAAGGCAAAGACGTGGTTTTTAAGCGGGTACCTGTAGCATTTCGTGACGACTTGCTGGTTCATAGCCAATTATTTTTTACTCTGGATGCAATGGGCAAAGGCGACGCTTTAAATAACAAAGTGATGACTGCAATTCATAAGGACAATAAGCGCCTATTAACCGAAAATGATATTGCCGATTGGGCGGTTAGCCAGGGGCTAGACCGCAATACATTTTTAACTACCTTCCGCTCGTTCGCTACCGTGTCAAAGGCGCGCAATGCTAATCAACTCAGCAGCAATTATCGGATTGATGGCGTACCAAGCGTGATTGTTCAGGGTCGCTTTGTCACCTCACCATCGATTGCTGGAACTAAGACAAAAGCAATTCAAACGATGGATTATTTAGTTGATAAAGTGCGCAAAGAAAAGTACAAGTAAGCCATTAAAGGCAGTATTAAATTTTTACAAAGCGCCGTAAAATCCAAAAGTAAATTGGGTAAGGAAGCAAGCGTAAAAACTTTAAGAAACCCGAGAAGCGTTTTGGGAAATGAATATCAAATTGGCCTTGCTGAATTCCCGCCAAAATTTCATGGGCGGCTTGCTCTGGGCTAATCAGAGCAGGCATGACAAAATCATTTTGGGCCGTTGCAGGCGTAGCAACAAAGCCTGGTGAAATCATGTGTACGCTTAAGCCACGTGGTTGTAAATCATAAAATAGGGCTTCACAAAAATTAATCATGGCTGCTTTGCTAGGGCCATAAGCCAATGCTTTAGGTAGGCCGCTATAACCTGCCACACTACCCACAATTGCTATATGTCCTGCGTGTTGTTGGAGCATTTCAGGCAGTACCACTGCGACAGCATGCATTGGGCCAAGGACATTTGCATTAATGGTTTGCTCGGCGAGCTCAAACGTAAAGTTATCGGCGCGCAAGGGAATGTAGATTCCTGAAACAAATAACAATAAATCAAGCCCATGCCAATGCCTAACAATATCTTGATAAGCTTGGTCTATTTGCTGTACAGCAGTTACATCGAGTGGTAAGGCTAGGCATTGATCAGCTTGGCCTAGACTGCAAAGTGCTATCAAGCGATCAAGACGTCGCCCAGATACAGCGACTTTTGCGCCAGCTGTAATCAGTGCTTTTGCGCACGCCTCTCCAATTCCACTAGTTGCCCCAATTACCCAAACGCGTTGGCCAGCAAAGCTCATCATTCCGGGTTGACGCATACTCATTGTAGGTAGGGTTTTGCTGATCGGTGACTTAAAGTAAACTGCACAACATCAATAGTTTGCTCAGCAAAACCTGCAGCACAATACATTAAATAAAAATTCCATAAACGAATAAAAGCCTCATCAAATCCCAACTGTTTGATCTCAGGTAATTTGGCATTGAATTGCTCAAACCAGATGCATAAAGTTTTAGCGTAATCCACTCCAAATGCAAATTCGGCATTGATTTGTAGCCCTGCCTTGGCTGCTTCAATAATAAAAGCTTGCCTTGATGGCAGCATGCCACCAGGGAAAACATATTGCTGAATAAAGTCAGTGCTATTGCGATAACGTTCAAATAAATCTTCAGCTATGACAATCGTTTGTATACAGGCCTTACCATTGGGCTTAAGGCAAGCAGCAATACTTTGAAAATATTCTGGCCAATGACTTTCACCAACCGCCTCAAACATTTCAATTGAGGCAATGCCATCAAACCGCTCATGATAATCGCGATAGTCTTGTATACGCACAGCGTGAGTAATGGTTTGCTTAACCGAGGGATCAGCTACAAAACGAGATTCTTGTAACACTTTAGTAATACGGTCATCGGCAAACTTAGCTTGTTCATGAGAGAGAGTAAGCCCAGTGAGGTTTAGGCCAGTACGCGTGGCCACTTCCATAAAGCCACCCCAGCCGCAGCCAATCTCAAGAACTGCATCGCCAGGCTTACATGCTAACGATTCAAGAATGCGTTGATATTTTGCATTTTGTGCTTGCGCCAATGACCCCTGCTCATTAGCACCAAACCATGCGCTTGAATAAGACATGGTTGGATCGAGCCATAAGCCATAAAAAGCATTTCCTAAATCATAGTGAGCATGAATATTCTTGCGGCTACCAGCCTTAGAGTTGCGCCTTAACCAATGCTTTACTCGATAGGCTAGTGAGCCTGCCCAACTGCCATAAATTGCTTTTTCTAAGATGGTGCGGTTCCGAATTGCAAGCTCAAGCAGCTGTTTTAAATGGGGCGTTTCCCATTTACCACGAATATAGCTTTCGGCAAAACCAATATCTCCATGACGTAATACATTTTTAAATAAGCCCCAATCAAGGACGTGAATCTCGGCATGCAAGGGATCGCTTACTTGACCAAAGTGTTGAATTTCTCCGTTTGGCAAGACGACTGATAAGTGCCCTGCATTTAAATGCGCCAGCATTTTTAAAATTGTTTTGGCAGCTAGTGGAATATTGCGATAGCTAGTCGGCGCAGTAGGCGCTTTAGAGAAGTTCAACTTTGCCAGTAAAGGCTGTCCAGGTCGATTCATCGGGTCACTTCAAATTCAGGCGGTTGGGGTTTAGAGTGAAAGGGTACTCCTTTAAGCCATAACCTAACGGCTTGCCAATGAATACGAGCAATCACTCCTATGCTCATTAAAGGATAACGCAAGATCGCCCAACGTAAACTACGCCGATTTAAGGGTCGTTCAGTACCACTAACGCTGGTATGAATAAGGGGCAACCCTTCTTCGAGTAACTCAATGCGATAGAGGGTACGGTTTTTGGCTTGGCTATCTGCGGCAAATAAAAAGCGAAAATTGTAATCACCCCTTACTTCGCAAAACGGCGAGACATGAAATACTTTACGACTAGCTAAAGTTTCGCCAGAACGAATCGAGTCTCCCGATTCTTTAGCCAGCAAGTAACAATGCCGCTCACCAAACGTATTATTTACTTCCGCCACTACAGCACGTACTTCATCATTAGCACGTGTACAAATCCAAAAACTCACTGGATTAAAGGTATAGCCTAATACCCGAGGAAAAGTTTGCAGCCAAATTTCGCCATCAACACCATCAATCTGATATTCAGCCAAGAGTGATTCTAGCCACTCAAGTGAATTGGTATTGCCTTGACCGTGATCTTTATCATAAAAAGAAATAAAACGAAATTGATTGTCACCTAAACCATGACGGCTTAATAGCTGCGGATCAGCCTGACGTAAACGCATCGGAATTTTGAGGGTAAAAACACCATAACCAAACGAGTTGTGTTTAGGTCGAAAACGGGTATGTTTGACAATGCCAAAAGTAAGTTGGGCCTGGGTCATCACGGCTGCTTTAATTTAGTAGTGCTTTGTTGAACTGTTGGTGATGAAAGAGCATGCAAGCGCTCAATCAGGTCTGCCGCAACTAATTCGCCAGAACGTAAACCATCTTCATGAAAGCCATATCCAGTCCAAGCACCACAATACCAAATTGACGATTTTCCTTGCATCAGTGCAAGATCATATTGCGCCTGAATAGCACTAGCATCGAAGAGCGGATGAGAATAATGAATAACAGCATGGATGGTTTCTGGCTTAGGTTCACGCAGGGGGTTTAGGCTAACGATGATAGGTATCGCATCAAGTTGCGCAGGCAGTGGCTGCAGTTTGTTTATTAAATAATTTACGCTAACGGCCCCGGTGTTAGTCGCTTTATGGCTCACTTGTGCTACGTAATTCCACGCAGCCCAGCACCGTTTTTTACTGGGCAAAAAGGAGCAATCAGTATGTAAGATAGCACGATTCTGCTGGTATGGAATCTGCGCAAGTACCGCTTTTTCGGCCGCACTATTACCTTTAACTAAATGCAAACTTTCATCGCTATGGCAGGCCATTACTACTTCGTCAAAATAGCGCAGTCCTTGAGCAGTTTGGATGGCGATTTGGGTTTTCGTAGCGACATTTTCAGGAACTGAAACCTGCAATACCTTTTCCTTGCAAATATGTACGCCATGCAATTGCAACGCACTTACTAAGCGCTGCACATATTCACGTGAGCCCCCTTGAACGGTTAGCCATTGGGGTCGCCCTTGAATTTTTAAAAGCCCATGATTATGACAAAAACGTGCCATCGTTAAAATTGGAAACGCTAGCATTTGTTCAACTGGACAAGACCAAATAGCACCGATCATCGGTAGAAAATACCAATTTTGAAAACGTGCGCCAAAGTGATGACGTTTTAAAAATGCCTCAATACTTTCATTCCCTCCTGCGCTAGTATGGACTTCATTTTTTTGTTGCAAGGCCAGCGCTGTCGCTAATCGATTAAACCGCATAATGTCATACGCCATAACCCAAAAACTAGGCTTAAATATATTTTTGCGTTGCCCAAAAAATGCATTGAGATTAGTGCCGGCCCACTCTAGTAGGTGGCTTTGTTTGGCGTTCTGCGCTTGCTTATTAATTTGTTCTTCAATGGTGACTGAAAATGACATTTCAGAAGCGGCAATGGGCACCTCTAACTCGTCAAACAAACGCAATAAACGTGGATAGGTTTTACGATTAAATACTAAAAACCCAGTGTCAATGCCGTAGCTCACTGGCCCAGTGCTAGTAGTGAGATGCAAATCAAGAGTATGGCTATGCCCACCTAAATGGTCACCACCTTCAAATAACGTCACATCTAATGATGGAGATTGGCGTAAGGCATAGGCACAGCCTAAGCCAGCTATACCAGCACCAACAATTGCAATCTGCTTTTTTGTGGTCATTCTGCTTAGAGTACTTTCTCTTTTAGCAGTTTTTCTACTTCGCTAGTTATTGCCTTACTTTCGGGTTTTGTCATGCTGTTAAAAGAATCAATCACCTTGCCATTTCGATCGATCAAGTATTTATAGAAATTCCATTTTGGCGTAGTGCCAGTTTGGGCCACGAGCATTTTAAATAAGGGATTTATATTTTTCCCAGTGACTGCGCTTTTGGCAAACATCGGAAATTTCACGTCATAAGTATTTTTACAAAAATCAGCAATTTCTTTATTGCTTGCAGGTTCTTGCTGGCCAAAGTCATTAGAGGGGAAACCAAGTACTACTAAGCCTTGGTCCTTAAAGGCGGCATAAATTTTTTCTAAACCTTCATATTGACTGGTAAAGCCACAATAACTGGCGGTATTCACAACTAATACGACTTTGCCTTGGTATTGACATAAATTTTGCGGGGCCTCATCTTGTAGGCGGGGAAAAGTGTGGGCAAGAAGGGGGCTGCACTGGCTAGGGGCAGCTTGCGCCAGCATCCATGGGCAAGCCCAAACGAGGCAGCAGAAAGTAACAAATTTGAGCTTAAGCATACTTATTTACCTGTTATTAAAAGTGTCCCTGTAAATTTGGGTAGGAAAGACAAAAGAGCAAGTCTAAGACATTCCAGCTTAATATGCTGGTATGTCATTACCTTTACCTGTATTTGAGGCCAAAATTACGCAGCCAGCAGACCTGCTACAGGCTTTGGCTAAACTGCCACGCCCACTCGTCTTTACCAATGGGGTGTTCGATATCTTGCATCGTGGTCACGCCAGCTATCTAGCCCAGGCCCGTCAAATGGGGGCTAGTTTGGTAGTGGGAGTCAATTCAGATACTTCGGTCAAGCTCTTGGGCAAGGGCGATGATAGACCAATTAATTCCCAAGCCGATCGGCAGGCGCTTTTGGCTGCTTTGGCTAGCGTAGATATAGTCGTACTATTTAATGAGGCTAGTCCAGTCGAATTAATCGCGCAAATTCGTCCAGATATTTATGTCAAAGGGGGGGATTACGAAATTGAATCCTTGGCAGAAACCCGTTTAGTCAAAACATGGGGGGGTATGGCAAGCGCAATCCCATTTTTATACGAACGGTCAACCACTAGCTTGCTAGGGCGAATTCGTCGTGAGCCTTAATTACCTTGCCGTAACCAAGCCCAAAGTCCTCTAAGCACTAGCCGATCTGCCACTTCAAGGGCACAATTTTTAAATCCCGCATGCGCATTAATAGCGGCGATTAATGGGGGTGCATTACCACCGTCTAAAAAAATTCGCTCAATGGGATGATGTAATTCGGCAGCCAAAGCAAGGGCTTCATGCAGGGCGCCAATTTGAGCGGCGACACAACCCGTCTGAATACCAGTGGCGCTACTTAAGCCAAATCCCCAGCTTATTTCGTCATCATTGGGCACTTGAAGTTGCGCAGTACCCGTAGCTAGGCTATTGGCCATTAACGCAAGGCCAGGCAAAATCCAACCGCCGTAATGAACGCCATTGCTACCCAGTAAATCAATGGTACTTGCAGTACCAGCGCTAAGGAGCAAAGTATTGCCGCCAAATAAAGTTCGCGCACCAATTAATGCTGCCCAACGATCAGCGCCTAGCGTAGATGGTTTTTCATATTGGGTGCGCAAGCCAGCAAAAGGGCTATCGCCCTGTAAATGTAGCCATGGAGTGGCCGACCAAGGCGCCAACAAGTTTTGTAAATGGTGGCTTGCTTGTGTAGTGGCAACGCTACAACTAGCAATTTTTGCCGGCTGGGGAAGTGTGTGCAAAAGGTATTGCGCCAGTTCTTGGCTATGCTCGGCTGAAAGTAAGAGCTTGGTATCAATCGTGCCGCTAAAGGCCCAAACTTTTTTATCGCGTTCACTAGGCAAGGTATCTTGTTCTACAGCTGCCCATTTAAGGCGGCTATTACCAAGATCAAATAAAAGTAAAAGACTCATAGTTGACTCCGTAAAGAAACATCGCCAGCATGAATCAATACTTGATTTGTACCCTGCTCAAGTATTAGTGCACCATGGGCATTAACACCCAAGGCAGTACCTGTTTGTGGGCTAGTACCGGGGCCGGTAATAACTACAGCTTGATTAGCATAGGCATCCCATTCCAACCAAATTTTTTGTAGTGAAGAAAAACCATTTTCTTCAAACTCAGTTAAGACGAGTCCTAATTGGTCGAGAATTTTGAGCCAGATAACATCTAGTGCAGGCAATTGATTTGACCGGCTCACCAAGGTCTCAAGCACGGCTATCTCTTTGCCAACAGCGCTTTCTAGGCTGCTGGCATTAGTAGCATTCAAGCCAATACCAATTACCATCCAAGTGGGTTGATCCGATTGTGTTTGACCACCCTCGAGCAAGATGCCACCCAGTTTCTTATCACCTAGCAAAATATCGTTAGGCCATTTCAAGCGCAGGCCCTTTTCATAAAGCTGGCTTAAGGATAGATTTAACGCGGTACTAATGCCATTGATAACCGCAATACCTACAGCTAGGCTAAGACCGCTTAGCTCAGCAGGAGCTCGCTTAAAAGGATAGGCCAAAGAAAAACATAAGGAATCGCCAAGCTGGGTTTGCCACTTTCTTCCTGCTCGTCCCTTGCCAGCTGTTTGCAAATTTGCCATTCTGGCAACAGGGTCAATTAATTGACCAGCACGCCAACGCAATAGTAAATCGTCGTTAGTGGACGTGGTTTGTACTACTCGTTCTAAGATGCAATTCCAGTTCATTCTGCTATTGTAGAAAGGTCTGACCTAGAATGGCGAGATGAGATCGCAAGGGCGTTTACCGCGTAAGCTAGCTTGGCCATTAAAGGCCATGCCATTGGCACGGGCATTTACCATTATTTATGGGCTTTTAATCATTTATGCCAGTCTTAACCCATTCGATTTTGACTTTCACAATGGGGTAACAGCAGGCGCTTGGTGGCATGCCCCCATGCCTCGTGTGATTCCAGTATTTGATTTAATTGCCAATATACTTGCTTACATACCACTCGGATTTCTCGTTGTATTTGCGGTTTTTCCACGTTGGCGTGGCGTAACTGCTTTGACTTTTGCCGTGGTCTTTTCAGCATTCTTGGCAGGCGCAGTTGAAACTGCCCAAATTTGGTTGCCAACCCGCATTCCAAGCAAGACTGATTGGTGGGCCAATTTATCGGGAGGGCTGATTGGCGCGCTCTTAGCAATTCCATTGGGCCCTAAGTGGCTATCAGGCAGCATATTAAGGCAACGTTTTGATCATTGGTTCGGAATGAACTGGGCCTTATGCGCATTGTTTTTACTTTTTCCATGGGCCCAAATTTATCCACAAAGTTCTTGGCTAGGCATGGGCGCCTTAAGCAATCAAGCATTTGTTGGCATAGATTGGGGCCCCTTGATTTTTAATCCAGGATTACAAGAAATGTTGATTACCGCTGTTTGTTGGCTAGGCGTGGGCCTGTTGTTTTCATTGGGCATGACCCGCCAAGCCCCGCTTTGGCTTTTATTAAATAGTTTACTATTCATCTCAGTAATAATCAAAATAGTTTTTACGGCTTTGCAGTTTGGCTTCGAATTCAGTTTTTCATGGCTTACGACTGGCTCAGTTTGGGGCATGATTAGCGGTTCATTGGCTTTATTTTTAGGTTTGCGTTTATCCACCAGAGCGCGCTTAATCATCGCCCCCACTTGTTTATTGCTAATTATCTTGGCGGTTAACTGGTTGCCCCACAACCCTTATTTTGTTTTAACTTTACGGGCATGGTACCAAGGGCGCTTAGTCCATTTTAATGATCTAATGCAATGGGTTTCTTGGTTTTGGTTGCCCTGCGCTTTGTTATGGCTAGTGCAAAACAGTCTATTTATGCCACAGAAGCAAGTGCGATAAGGTAAAGACTATAATTTTTTTATGTATTTTCAACATCATCTTTTCTTTTGCTTAAATCATCGTAGTAATGGTGAAAATTGTTGTGCGCAACATGGCGCAGAAGCGTTATTTAACTACGCCAAACAACGTATTAAAGAACTTGGTCTGGCTGGTGTTGGTCAAGTACGCGTGAATAAAGCAGGTTGCCTTGATCGTTGCGATGCCGGGCCTGTTCTGGTCATCTACCCTGCAGGGATTTGGTATACCTGCATCGATACCAATGATGTTGAAGAAATTATTCAAACACATCTGCTGCAGGGTCAAGTAGTAACTCGCTTACAGTTAGCTTGATGGCTCAATCAATTAAGGAATTATGGTATCAAGACAAGTTCACTCCTCATGAATCAGCGCACGCAAGTTATTACTATTCCGGGCTTGGTAGGGCCAATTCAAATTTCAGTCGACTTGCCAGAGGCTTGCCAGCACGACCCTAATTTTTTAGTGCGCGGATTGGCTTTGATTACTCACCCACATCCATTGATGGGGGGTACGATGAATAACAAAGTCGTACAAACCTTAACCCGAACCTTTAATCACTTGGCTTATGTTGGCGTGCGCCCTAATTTTCGGGGGGTAGGAGAATCAGCTGGTGTGCATGATGCTGGTGCCGGTGAGATAGATGATTTATTTATGGTATCAGAGTGGATGCGCAAGACAGCCAGTTGGCAAGCACTCGGTCTAGAGCTCAATCAAGCCGCCGCATTGCCTTTGGTTTTGGCAGGTTTTTCCTTTGGTAGTTTTGTTTGTAGCCATTTGTTGCAACGTTTAGTGCAAGCGGGGAAACCTGTTGAAAGGCTAGTAATGGTAGGCGCTGCTGCCGGTAAGTGGCAGCTAGCTCCAGCGCCAGCAGGTACTATCTTAATTCATGGTGAGCTTGATGAAACCATTCCTTTGCAAGCAGTTTTTGATTGGGCTAGACCCCAAGAGTTAGTGGTACAGGTGGTGCCTGGCGCAGATCATTTTTTTCATCGACGCCTACACTGCATCCGCAATATCATTGTTGGCGAGTGGCTTGGACAAGCCGCTTGGTAGTCATAAATTATTTTTTGATCAAGGGGTCGAAGTGGAAGAGAAATCGTTGATTGAATATCCATCCATTTTTCCGATAAAAGTGATGGGCAAAGCTAACCCTGAATTTCTACCAGCAATTGTGCATATTGCCCAGCAATTTGATCCCATATTTAATCAGAATTTAATTGAACAGCGGCCCTCAAAAGACGGCAATTATTTGGGCTTAACTTTGCCTATCAACGCTACAAGCCGAGAGCAGCTTGATGAGATTTATCGCACTCTTTCTACCCATCCATTGGTTAGTATGGTGCTGTAGTTGCCAGAAACGGAAATGAATTTAACGGCTGCCATTCTTGTTCGGCAATTAGGTTTAGTCGATTATGTCAAAACCTATGAGGCAATGCGCAGTTTTACGCAAACACGAGATGCTAATACCCCTGATGAAATTTGGGTGCTTGAGCATCACCCCGTTTTTACATTGGGTTTAGCGGCAGATGCTAGTCATCTGCTGACGCCTAGTAAAACTATTCCACTAGTGCAGGTCGATCGCGGTGGTCAAATTACGTATCATGGGCCCGGCCAACTAGTAGTGTATTTACTACTCGATTTGCAGCGTAAGTCATTGTTGGTGAAAACTTTAGTCCATCATCTCGAACAGGCGCTAATTGATACTCTAGCTGAATATAAGGTTAAAGCAGAAAGACACAAAGGCGCACCAGGCATTTACCTCGCAGAGCAAGAAAATTTGCCTGCAGAGATGGTGGGCGCCAAAATTGGAGCTCTTGGTTTGAAGGTTTCCCGCCATGCTTCTTATCATGGCCTTGCCTTAAATGTGGCGATGGACTTAAGCCCCTTTTTACAAATCAATCCCTGTGGATATGCGGGGTTAAAAACAGTTGACATGCAAACCCTTGGGATCGAGGACAATATAGTCAACGTTAGTGAGCGGTTAGTGGTTAACCTCCAGCGACACTTACAAAATAGACATTGACTTTAAATATGGCAATCAATAAACCCAATACCGCTAGTCACTACGACCCCACGCGCAAACAAAAGTCTGCTGAAAAGACGGCACGTATTCCAATTAAAATTGTGCCCCTTGAACAGGTCTTAAAAAAGCCCGATTGGATTCGCGTTAAGGCAGCTTCAGACCACTCGCGTTTTGCAGAAATTAAAACCATTTTGCGCGCTAATCAACTCGTTACTGTATGTGAGGAAGCTAGCTGCCCAAATATTGGTGAGTGTTTTGGTAAAGGCACCGCTACTTTCATGATTATGGGTGATAAGTGCACCCGTCGTTGCCCCTTTTGCGATGTTGGTCATGGGCGACCCGATCCACTTGATCTTGCCGAACCACTTAATTTAGCGCGCACAGTTGCTGCGCTACGTTTGAATTATGTCGTCATTACTAGTGTAGATCGTGATGATTTGCGCGATGGTGGAGCCCAACATTTTATCGATTGCATTATGCAAACCCGTGCCCTTTCACCTGCTACACGCATTGAAGTTTTAGTACCCGATTTTCGTGGGCGTTTAGAAAAAGCCTTAGATATTTTTTCAGTTAATACCGCGCATGGCTTACCTGACGTAATGAATCATAATTTAGAAACTGTACCTAGGCTATATAAACAAGCGCGACCAGGCGCCGACTATGCTCACTCCTTAAAATTGTTGAGTGATTTTAAACAGCGTTTTCCACATGTTGCGACGAAAAGTGGCTTGATGGTCGGCCTAGGCGAAACCGATGACGAAATTATTACGGTGATGCGTGAGATGCGGCAACATCAAATTGATATGCTCACCATTGGCCAGTATTTAGCGCCATCAGCACATCATTTACCAGTAAAGCGTTATGTGCACCCAGATACTTTTAAAGTTTTTGAAGCAGAAGCTTACGACTTAGGTTTTTCGCATGCGGCGGTTGGTGCAATGGTACGGTCAAGTTACCATGCTGATCAACAGGCACATGGGGCTGGGCTTGTCTAAGTCTTTAGTTTCCCTATTGCAGCTAGGTCTAGTCTTAAGTTTATGTGCATGCACCCCACAATACGATTGGCGTACAGTTCGAGCTGAGCAACAAGCCTATACCGCCCTATTTCCCGCTAAGCCGCAGCATCTTGAGCGTCAAATTAATTATTTAGGTACAAACTTTAATCAGGCCCTTGAAGTTGTCAAGGTAGCTGACAATATCTATTCGATTACTACGATTCAAGTGCCGCCTAATTTAATTAGTAGTGCTACGGGTTTAATTGCACAACTTAAACAAGCCATTTTTTCGCAAGCGCTCTTAGATATCGCACAGCCCACTGCGGTAGAAGGTTTTTATAAGCTAGCTAATTCACCCATTCGAATTCCTACCGAAGATTATTTTTTATTGATGAAGCCCATTGATGGTGTAAATCGAGTGATGCGAGTGCGCTGGATAATGCGAAATACACCTGGCTTGGGGCTACAAATATATCAACAATCTTTACTGATGCCTTTTCCAAAAAATAGCGATTCAATCAATTCAGTCGCACTGCTTAGTCGTTTATACGATGATAATGCAAGCCCTTTTTTTGCCGACTTTCATCCCGATTAAATTCAGTTAGTCATACCAGTAATGGGTTTACTTAAAGCGCTAGCTTCAAGCAGATGCGAGCGTAGAACCTGGGTTCTAGTATGACCCTCTAAATCAGCAATAGTTCTAGCAATTTTTAATAGCCGATGCATACCTCTGCCAGATAGCTTAAGTACTTCCCATATCTTTTTTAATTCTTGCTCATCATTGGGATGTATGGCGATAACATTTTTTATTTCTTGGGGATCGAGTGCATGATTCAATTTTTCTTGGCGCTTCTTTTGCATGGCCCAAGCCTTAGCAATACGTTGGGCAATAAGGGTAGAAGCTTCACCAGACTGGGAAGACCATTGGGTTTGAAAAAATGCATCGTGCGGTACTGGCGCTACAGTCATTTTGATATCGATTCTGTCAAGTAAAGGCCCTGAAATTTTATTTTGATAACGTTGCCTTTGTATGGGTGTGTAAATACAGCTTTTTTCAAGGTGTCCAAAATAGCCGCACGGACATAAATTCATCGCCGTTACCAGCATAAAATTACTCGGAAAACGACATGCAAAATGGGCGCGAGTAATTGTTACCTGCCGATTTTGCAAAGGTTCACGCAATGTTTCAAGGGTTTGCCGTGCAAACTGCGGCAATTCATATAAAAAAAGAACGCCATGATGCGCTAGGGTTACTTCACCCGGCCTTGGGTGAGAGCCACCGCCCACTAGCGCGGCAGTACTGATTGTATGATGCGGAGTTTGAAATGGCCTGACACGCGACAAAGCAGTGGGTGTGAAAGCACTTTGCTTGAAATTGTTTTTTAGGCTATGAAGAGCCGCCACTTCGAGCGCTTCATCAAGATTTAACTCGGGTAGCAATTGCGGCAAGCAGTTTGCTAACATCGACTTACCACTACCTGGCGGCCCAGCTAATAAAATTGAATGAAATCCGGCCGCAGCAATTTCAAGAGCCCTTTTAGCAATTAAATGCCCATGCACATTTGCCATGTCGGGTGTAGATCGATCCACTAATTGGCTCACATCATTAACGAACTCATTTTGCGCTAGCTTAAGTTGAATGCGCTTGCACAGAAAGTCACAGACTTGCGCTAAACAACTTGCACCTAGTACCTGCAGATCAGGAATGATGCGAGTAATGCTGCAATTTTCATGCGGAATAATAAAGATGCGCGATGATTTTTCTTGACGCATTGCCATACCAATTGCAAGGCAACCTACAAATGGTCGCAGCTCTCCTGATAAGGAAAGTTCGCCAGCGAACTCATATTGATCTAATTGTGAAAGCGGTATTTGTGCACTTGCTGCAAGAATGCCTAGGGCAATTGCTAAATCGAAACGCCCAGAACATTTTGGTAAATCGGCTGGGGCTAAGTTGACCGTGATACGCCGGTTAGGAAATTCATAGCCACTTTGAATGATGGCGGCCCGCACCCGATCTTTGCTTTCTCTAACACCAGTGTCGGCTAGCCCAACAATCGTAAATGAGGGCAAGCCATTTGCCAAGTGAACTTCAACTTGAACCTGTGGAGCATCAAGGCCGCTTAGGCCGCGACTAAAAATAACAGCAAGCGGCAATTACGAGCGGAGCTTTTCTATTTCGGCAACTTTAGCTTCAAGTGCAGCGAGTTTCTCACGAGTTTTAGCAAGCACTTTAGTTTGTAAATCAAATTCATCACGAGTGACCAAGTCTAATTTTTGAAATCCTTGCGTCATCATTGTGCGCACATTTTTTTCTAAATCTTTTGCTGGCGAGTTGCGAATGGCATCACCGACTTTATTTTGCATCTCAGTCGCTACGCGCTGCATTTGCTCAAAAATTTCGTTTGGTTTTTGCATAAGAAGTACCGATTTGAGTATTTATAAGAACTATTTTAGGTGTTATTGATCTCCCCACTGCTTTAATGGCAATAATAGCTAATATTGCACCAAAATAGTGCAAAATTTATGCATGGTTTTGGGGCTTATGCCCAAGCAAGGGGAAAAGCGTTAAAAAAAGCGCCGTGCAAAAAGCGATGATTTGTCTCAAGTAGGCGTAAATATTTTTATCAACTTTAACCTGAACAAGGACTAGCAATGAATACCTTCCATAAGTCAGCTATCGCTTTAGCCATTGCAGGATTCTTAAGTGCAAATGCTGTTGCTCAAAATCCTGCTTCACCAAACCCTACCCCATTACCAGCAGAACCCGCTGGCGCTATCAGTGGGCCGGATACTAGCCCAATAACTGCCAACGTAACGGTAGCCAATAACTACATTTTTCGGGGCATTAGTCAATCCAACTTTAATCCAGCAATACAAGGCGGGTTTGATTATGCGCATCCTAGCGGATTCTATATTGGTAACTGGAACTCATCAATTTCCTGGATTTCGGACGCCGCCTCGAAGGGCGGTAACAATAATGTCTCAGCACCAATCGAGATGAATTTTTATGGAGGCTTTAAAAAGGAATTCATTGGCGAAGGCTTTATGTCAGACCTTGGTGTAAACCAATACTATTATCCAACCAAAAATTATCCATCATCGCTAACCAATCCAAACACCACAGAAATTTACGCAGCCCAAAGCTATGTATTTGGACCTGTCAGTGGCTTTTTAAAGTTTTCTTACGCTGTTACCAATCAATTCGGCTTTTCAAATAGCTCGGGTTCTTATTATCCTGACTTAACAGCCAATTACGATACAGGCCTATGGGGCTTAGTTGTGAATGCACACGTTGGTTATCAGTATATTGCCGGGCAGAAAACTTCTTCAACGGTGCCTACCTCAAGTTATACCGACTGGAAAATTGGCTTAAGCAAAGATTTGGGAGGTGGTTTAGGTATTTCCGCCGCCTATATTGGCACTAATGCAGCATCTGCTGGCGGAAACTATGCTTACTCCAGCCCAACCGGAAAAAATCTGGGTGGTTCGCAAGGTCTTGTTACTTTAACCAAAGTTTTCTAATATCCCACAACGGAGAAACGCATGAAACTCATCACAGCAATTATCAAGCCCTTCAAGCTTGACGAGGTGCGAGAAGCTCTATCAGAAGTTGGAATTTCTGGCATTACCGTCACCGAAGTAAAAGGTTTTGGGCGTCAAAAAGGCCACACTGAACTATACCGGGGCGCTGAATACGTAGTTGATTTTTTGCCAAAGGTAAAAATTGAAGCGGCGGTAGAAGACGGCATATTAGAGCGAGCAATCGAGGCAATTGAAAAATCAGCTCGCACTGGAAAAATTGGTGATGGCAAAATTTTTGTCTCCTCAATTGAACACGTTATTCGCATTCGCACCGGTGAAACCGGCGCGGCCGCACTTTAAAGAGAGGTTCAAAATGTTAACTTGGATAAAACAACTTGTGGCTGGCAGCGCAATGGCGATGGCAATTGGTTTCACTGGAATTACAGTGACGTCAGTGGCTTATGCTGATGATGCTAAACCAGCTGTTACAGCGCCTGCAGCAGCAACCACACCTGCAGCACCCGCGGCTGCAGCAGCCCCAGCACCAACTCCAAACAAGGGTGATACCGCTTGGATGATGGTATCTACGGCATTAGTGCTGTTAATGACGGTGCCTGGCCTGGCACTATTTTATGGTGGACTAACGCGCAGTAAAAATGTGCTGTCAATTTTAATGCAGTGTATGGTAATTTTTTCAGTGATCACGGTGTTATGGGCGATTTATGGCTATAGCATTGCCTTCACCGAAGGGGGCGCATTTTTTGGGGGCATGGATCGCTTGTTCTTGGGTGGTATGACACCCGATTCCAATGCGGCAACGTTTAGTAAAGGTATTGTGATTCCTGAATATGTCTTCATGGCATTTCAAGCAGTCTTTGCAACGATCACCTGTTGTTTAATCATCGGTTCATTTGCAGAGCGGGCGAAATTTTCGGCGATTCTCCTGTTTATGATCCTGTGGTTTACTTTTAGCTACTTACCAATTGCCCACATGGTTTGGTTTTGGCCTGGTCCTGATGACATTAAAGATGCAGCTTCACTTGATGCGATTACTGCAAAAGCAGGCTGGCTCTGGCAAAAAGGGATTCTTGACTTCGCTGGTGGAACAGTTGTCCATATCAATGCAGCGATTGCTGGCTTGGTTGGCTCGTTTGCGATTGGCAAGCGGCTGGGTTATGGTAAAGAAGCCATGAAACCACATAACTTAGTGTATGTGATGATCGGTGCATCGCTCTTGTGGTTTGGTTGGTTTGGCTTTAATGCAGGCTCCGCACTAGAAGCAAACGGTAGCGCTGCCTTAGCATTTGTGAACACTTATTTAGCTACTGCGGCTGCAGTGATTGGTTGGTCCTTAGCCGAGTGGATTAGCAAAGGCAAGCCATCGATGCTTGGCGCCGCTTCGGGTTGCGTGGCTGGTTTAGTAGCCATTACTCCTGCTGCTGGCTTTGTTGGTCCAATGGGAGCGCTAATTATTGGTGTGCTCGCTGGCATCATTTGTTTATGGGGCGTTACTGGCCTGAAGAAAATGTTGGGCTCTGACGATAGTCTAGATGTTTTCGGAATTCATGGAGTTGGCGGTATTTTAGGGGCCTTGTTAACCGGTGTATTTGCAGCCCCATCATTAGGCGGCACAGGTATTTATGATTATGTCGCTAATGCAGTTGCACCAGAGTACTCTATCGTTAGTCAGCTTTGGATTCAAAGTCAGGGCGTTATAACCACCTTGATTTGGTCTGGCGTCGTCTCATTCATCGCCTTCAAATTAGTCGACCTAATGATTGGTCTACGGGTTAATGAAGAAGAAGAACGCGAAGGTCTAGACATCAGCTCTCACAGTGAAGAGGCTTACGAAATTTAATCTGTTTACCCCTTTCTAGGCAGTATTTCTGCCTAGTTTCGAGCGCAGGATCTCACGATCCTGCGTTTTTTTTGCTTAAAAGGGGTAAAAATTGAACTTACCCATAAAAAACTTACAATGGCAAGATGGTTCCACATCTGATTACCGCTTTAAGCGGCCCCCTACTTGAGCTTGAGTCAAAAGTACTCGAGGCTACCCCGACTATTGAGCGTTGGTTTCGACTCGAATGGCAGGAGCATACCCCGCCTTTTTACTGCTCAGTCGACCTCCGCAATTCAGGCTTTAAATTAGCCCCAGTTGATACCAATTTATTTCCGGGCGGTTTTAATAACCTCTCACCAGAAATGTTGCCCTTGGCTGTTCAAGCAGCCATGGCAGCTATTGAAAAAATTTGTCCCGAGGCAAAAAATTTATTACTCATTCCCGAGCGCCATACACGCAACACCTTTTATTTACAAAATATTGCCCGCTTATCTTCAATTTTGCGCCAAGCAGGGTTAAATGTACGTTTGGGCAGTTTATCGGAAGATATTAAAAAGCCTACTTGGATTGAATTGCCCGAAGGCAACCGTTTATTACTTGAGCCCCTAATTCGCTTGGGTTTAAAAAAGCAGCGTTTGGGTCTCAAGGAGTTTGATCCATGCTCAATTTTATTAAATAATGATTTATCCGCAGGCGTTCCACCCATATTAGAAAAGATTAACGAGCAATATCTCTTGCCAGGATTACACGCTGGTTGGCAAATACGGCGCAAGTCTAATCATTTTGCAGCCTACGAGGAAGTCGCAAAAAAGTTTGCAAAACTCATTAATATTGATGTATGGATGATTAATCCATATTTTGATTACTGTTCGGGAGTCGATTTTCATCAAGCTCAAGGCTTAGATCAATTACAACTTAAGGTCGATTTAATTTTAAAAAAAATTGCCAAAAAATATCGTGAATATGGCATCAAAGATAAGCCATATGTGGTGGTAAAGGCAGATGCAGGCACCTATGGTATGGGTGTTATGGTGGTGCGTAATGCTGACGAATTAGGTAATTTAAATCGCCGTGAACGCAATAAAATGAGCGTGGTGAAAGATGGACTTGAAGTACATGATGTATTGATTCAGGAGGGTGTCTATACTTTTGAAAAAGTGAATGAGGCGGTTGCAGAGCCTGTGGTTTATATGATTGATCGTTATGTAATTGGCGGTTTTTATCGGGTGCATACTGATCGGGGACCCGACGAAAATTTAAACGCCCCAGGCATGCATTTTGTACCCTTAGCATTTGAGCAAAATGCGATGCCAGATCTTCACGCTAAACCTGGAAGTACCGCGCCTAATCGCTTTTATTTGTATGGCGTTGTAGCCCGTTTGGCTTTATTGGCAGCATCGCTTGAGCTAGAGAGAACTGATCCGAATGCAGAGGCGCAATAAGCAATGGATTTTTTATTTATTGGCGATCCATTAGATTCATTAAAGCTGCAAAAAGATTCAACCATTGCAATGATGCGGGCGGCGCAAATAGCCGGCCATCGACTTTGGTATACCCAAAGCCGGCAGTTGCTTTGGCAAGCTGGTTTTGCTTTTGCTAACTGTTGTGCTATTAAGATTCAGCCAACTAGTTCATCTTGGTACCAGCTGGGTTCTATTGAAGCACGCATGCTACATCATTTTTCGGCAGTGCTAATGCGCCAAGATCCGCCTTTTAATCTTGAATATTTAAATGCTACTTGGATTTTGTCGGCAGCAGTCAACCAGGGGGCGCGAGTCTTTAATGAGCCAAGCGCATTACGCAATCAATCTGAAAAATTAGCAATTACAGAATTTTCAAGCTTAATTCCTCCTACTTTAGTAACACGAGAACTCGCAGCAATTAGCGCATTTCATGCTGAACATCACGATATTGTGGTTAAGCCCTTAGATGGTATGGGTGGTATGGGCGTGTTCCGCATTGGACCAGACGGCTTAAATTTAGCGAGCATCGTCGAAACCTTGGGTGAAAACGGTAATCGCACACTGATGGCACAACAGTTTTTGCCACAGATTTCTGAGGGTGACAAACGGATTTTACTGATTGCTGGCGAAGTGGTGCCTTACGCCTTGGCGCGAATTCCGCAGGGCTCAGAAATCAGAGGCAATTTAGCCGTGGGCGGTAAAGGCGTAGCAATGCCGCTTAGCGACCAAGAAAAAGCAGTGGCTGAATATTTGGCACCGATACTGTGGGGTAGGGGCCTTTTTTTAGTAGGCTTAGACCTGATTGGGGGATATCTGACTGAAATTAATGTCACTAGCCCCACGTGTTTTGTTGAAATCACTGAACAAACCGGTTTTGATGTTGCACAAAATTGGTTACAAGCATTAGAAAAACAGTTAACTTAAGAGATGTTTGGAGTGCTATGCCCGGAATCGTAATTGTTGCTCACACACCATTAGCAAGTGCCATGCTGGGGTTTGCTGAACAAACCTTTGGCATGCTTCCAGAAAAAATTCAGGCAGTAGATATTCCACCCCATGAGGACGCTAAAGTAAGCTTAGAAAGACTACTTGTAGCTGCCCAAGCAGTCGATATGGGAAACGGTATTTTAGTCTTAACAGATGTAATG
The DNA here is from genome assembly GCA_945878885.1 of Polynucleobacter meluiroseus. GTDB lineage: Bacteria > Pseudomonadota > Gammaproteobacteria > Burkholderiales > Burkholderiaceae > Polynucleobacter > Polynucleobacter meluiroseus_C. The sequence continues at coordinate 90,539 of CAMCUP010000005.1, forward strand.
GGGGCAACCCCAGCCAATGTTGCTTCGCGCTTAATAAGTCAACTTCACTTAGCTGGCAAATCGCTTTCACCAGTCATTATATTAACCGGATTAAATTTGCCGATGCTAATGCGGGCCGTTTCATATCGACAAGATGATTTAGATAAGCTAGCTAGAAAAACGTTGCAGGGCGGACAAAATGGTATTTTACGAATAGGCGCAAATACTAATTGTCATAATACTGCCTCTGAGGGCTTTTAATGCCAAGCATAGAAATTAAAATTAGTAATAAATTAGGTTTGCATGCGCGCGCATCAGCTAAGCTGTCACAGTTGGCTGGTGAATTTCCTTGTGAAGTTTATTTAGCGCGAGATGGACGGCAGGTCAATGCAAAAAGCATTATGGGCGTGATGATGTTGGCCGCAGGAATGGGCAGCACAGTTACCCTAGAAACCTTTGGTGATCGAGCCGAAGAGGCCTTGCTGGCACTTCAAGCTTTAATTAATAATCGTTTTGGGGAGGGCGAATAAGTGACCTTTGCATTGCATGGCATTCCGGCATCAAAAGGCATTGCCATCGGACAAGCGGTACTTATTTCTCGTGCTGCTCTAGAGGTTAGTCACCATTTAATTAAGCCAGGTAGTGAGGCAGCTGAGGCTAAAAAATTGCTGCTGGCATTTGAGCAGGTGC
>CAMCUP010000006.1 GCA_945878885.1 Polynucleobacter meluiroseus
CGCATGCCAACCATTGTGGGTATTCGTCGGCGTGGCTATACCCCAGAAAGTCTGCGCTTATTTTGTGAACGGATTGGCGTCTCGAAAGCAGACAGTTGGATCGATATGAGTACCTTGGAACAGGCTTTGCGAGACGACCTGGATGCCAAGGCGCCGCGGGCTACTGCGGTACTAAAGCCGCTAAAACTGGTGATTGAAAACTTTCCTGAAAATGGTTCTGAAGCTTGCTCGGCCCCACGGCATCCGCATCATCCCGAATGGGGTAAGCGAGAATTTAACTTTACGCGTGAAGTTTGGATCGAGGCCGATGACTTTATGTTGGAGCCAGTAAAAGGCTTCTTTCGACTTTATCCTCCCAACAATGACCAAGCAGGAGGACGCGTGCGTCTACGCCATGGTTTTGTGATTGAATGTACTGGAGTTGAGTTGGATAGCAATGGTCAGGTAAAGCAAGTGAATGCGCGTTATTTTCCCGATAGCAAGAGTGGCACCCCAGGCTCAGACAACTATAAAGTGAAGGGTAATATCCATTGGCTTAGCGTTGCTGAGGCTCTTGCTGTTGAGGTGCGTCTTTATGATCACTTGTTTACTGAGCCTCATCCCGATAGCGGCGAAAATAATTTTCTCGCTTACCTTAATCCAAATTCAAAAAAAATTATTACTGCATACCTCGAACCCAGCATGAAAACAGTCCAAGCCGGCGAATGCTTTCAGTTTGAACGTCATGGATACTTTATTGCGGATGCCATCGACTCACAAGCTGGAAAGCCAGTCTTTAATCGGACGGTGGCACTAAAGGACACTTGGAAATAAAACTGGCGACGTTGGGATAGCGTAAAGCAATCTTTAACTCTTTCAGACGGGTATTACTCACCCGCCTTGACTCGCGCATAAATGACCAGAGCATTGGGCTTACTTTTTCCTTGACGGCGGCAGCCGTTAAACGTGGCGGCCGCTCGAGCTGATAAGCATCAGCAACTTGATCAAAATAATCGCCCATTTTCAGCTCTTCACCATCACAAGCATTAATGATTCGCTGGGGACGCCCACGAAATACTGCCGCACCAATAAGGCGGGCTAAATCATCGCTCTGAATATGGTTTGAATAGGCATCTTCAACGGCTAATAAAGCTGGGGTTCCCGCCTTCAGACGCTCAATGGGCAATCGATTGACATCGTAAATACCGGGCACCCGCAAAATTGTCAAACTTGCTCGCTGCGTTAAAGCAAAGGTTCGTAATACCTGCTCAGCATCAACGCGGCGCTTTGCGCGCTCGCTTTGTGGGTCTATAGGCGTTGTTTCATGGACCCAAGAGCCGTTAGCGTCACCGTATACCCCTGTGGTACTGACATAAATCAAGCGCCTGACGACACCGCCACCTTGGGCTAAAATTCGCAGTAGATTGCGGGTTCGGCGATCTTGAATACCTGAGTTAGGTGGTGGCGCTAAATGAATGATGGTTTCTGCTAATCCACTGAGACGCCATAAGCTCTCAGGATGATCAAGATTACCCAGAATAGGCAGTGCTCCAGCCTCTCGCAATGCAGGAAAGCGCGTTAACTGAGAAGTTAATGCAAAAATATGAAAGGCCGGTGCTAACTGCTCAACAACTCTTAGCCCTATATCTCCACAGCCCACGATCAGGAGTCTAGGCTTGGCAAATTGGTGGGTGGCGTTACGCATGAGTTATATCGTACCGATTTATTGAAAGGAATGGGTTTTGGGGCATCGAGTCACACTGAAGGCTAGCGGCAAGGAGTTCATCGTCAACACCGATGAAACTATTTTAGAGGCCGCCCTACGCCAAGGAATTAACTTGCCTTACGGCTGCAAAAATGGTGCCTGCGGTTCTTGTAAAGGTAAAGTGATTTCAGGCCAAGTACAGCATGGCGATCATAGTGAGAGCGCTTTGAGTCGCGCTGAAGAATTAGCGGGTATGAGTCTATTTTGCTGTGCACAAGCTACAGCTGATCTCATGATTGAAGTACGTGAAGTGCAAGGCGGCGGTGATTTACCCGTTCGTAAAGTGCCCTGTCGCGTTAACACGATTACCCGCCCCACCACTGATGTGGCAATTTTACAATTACAACTGCCGGCAGCTGAACGCTTTCAATATTTAGCAGGGCAATATATTGAATTTTTACTCAAAGATGGTCAGCGCCGCGCCTACTCTTTAGCCACTGCGCCCGAATACGATGGGCCCCTCGAAGTCCAAATTCGTCATTTGCCAGGCGGTGTTTTTACTGATTTTGTTTTTGGACACAATCAGCCTAGTAGCAGTAGCATCAATGCAAGCGCCAATGCCAGCACCAAGCCAACACAATTTTTACAAGAGAAGGCAATCCTCCGTTTTGAAGGGCCCTTAGGTAGTTTCTTTTTGCGTGAAGAGTCGACTAAGCCCATACTCTTTTTGGCCGCAGGCACAGGCATTGCCCCAATTAAGGCCATCATTGAGCATATGATTGCCAAAAAAATTCAGCGGCCTATCAGCCTCTATTGGGGTGGCCGTCGACCCACCGATCTTTACCTTGATACGCTCTGCAAAAACTGGGCTAGCACCATCCCCGACTTTCACTATATTCCGGTAGTATCAGATGCAATAACTGCCGACCAGTGGCAAGGTCGAACGGGCTTTGTTCACCAAGCAGTGATGCAAGACTTTCCCAGTCTAAAGGCTATGCAGGTTTATGCTTGTGGGTCGCCACTGATGGTTAATGCTGCACGGCGTGACTTTATAGGCCAATGCCAATTACCGGAAGCTGAATTTTTTGCTGACTCGTTTACCAGTGCCGCAGATTTATCTCGCAGCTTAGATGAAACCGTTTCATAATTCAGTTTTATTTAATTTAATTACCCCCATCGCCTCATGACCAATAAAACGCTTAATACCGACGCCATCATGTTTATTACCTCACGCCCAGAATTAATGATGGTGCAAGGTGAGGGTTCTTGGCTAACTGATCAAAACGGCAAGCGCTATCTCGACTTTATGCAAGGTTGGGCCGTAAATTGCTTAGGACATGCTAATCCTGGCATGATTGCGGCGCTGAATACCCAAGCCAAATTATTAATTAGTCCTAGCCCTGCGTTTTACAACGAACCCATGCTGCGTTTAGCAAATCTACTGACTGCGAATAGCTGTTTTGATAAAGTTTTTTTTGCTAACAGTGGCGCCGAAGCAAATGAAGGGGCGATAAAGCTGGCGCGCAAATGGGGGCAAGTCAATAAGGCGGGGGCCTTTGAAATTATTACTTTTGATCATGGTTTTCATGGACGTACTCTAGCTACTATGAGTGCTTCTGGCAAACCAGGCTGGGATAGCATGTTTGCACCACAGGTTGCCGGCTTTCCGAAAGCCAATCTTAATGACCTAAGCTCGGTCATAGCCTGCATTACCGATAACACCGTGGCGGTAATGGTAGAACCGGTTCAAGGTGAAGGGGGCGTCATTCCCTGTACACCAGAATTTATGCAAAATTTACGCCAACTCACGCAAGAGCGAAATATCTTATTGATAGTTGATGAAGTGCAATCGGGAAGCGGACGCACAGGTAGCTTATTTGCTTATGAACAATTTGGCATTAAGCCCGACATCATGACCTTGGGTAAAGGTATTGGTGGTGGCGTTCCATTGGCAGCCCTATTAGCTACTGATGCAGTAGCTTGCTTTGTAGCTGGTAACCAAGGCGGTACTTACAATGGTAATCCCCTCATGACAGCAGTAGGTATTAGTGTTGTTGAACAACTCTTAGCCCCCCAATTTTTAGCGCAAGTACAAGCTAAAGGCGAATTATTGCGCAATGAATTACGCCAATTGGTTGCGGAATTTCATTTAGAAGGAGAGCGGGGAATGGGCATGTTGCGGGCCTTAATGTTAGGTCGCGAAATTGGCCCCAAACTCGTTGAAATGGCTCGTGATCAAAATCCAGTAGGACTTTTGATTAACTCACCACAACCCGATTTATTGCGTTTTATGCCCGCCTTGAACACCAGTGATGATGACATTCGCTTAATGGCTTCGATGCTACGCGAACTACTCAAGCAATTGGCTTAAGCGGCCCCTACTGGGTTTTAAGTGGGTATAGACTTGGCTCGGTCTACTCCCTTATTCACCTAAGTAGGCCTTGCGAACTCTTGCATCGGCCATGAGTTCAGTACCAGAACCCGCCAAAGTAATGAGCCCGCTTTCCATGACGTAAGCTCGCTGCGCAAGCTGCAGGGCTAAACGTGCATTTTGCTCAACCAATAAAATCGTCATACCTGTTTTAGTTAAAGTACTAATAACATTAAAAATTGTTTCGACCATTAGTGGTGCTAGTCCCATTGATGGTTCATCTAACAATAATAATTTCGGTTGGGCCATCAGCGCCCTACCCATCGCCACCATCTGCTGCTCTCCCCCCGAAAGCGTTCCCGAAATTTGTGAGCTACGCTCCTTTAGGCGGGGGAAAAATGTGTAGACCTGATCTAAAAGACGTTTAAATTCGGCTGGATTTTGCTGTAGAAAAGCGCCCATTTGTAAATTTTCAAAAACATTCATGCGCTTAAATACCCCACGTCCTTCGGGCACTAAACTTAAACCGCGCTTGACCAAATCATAGGCAGGCAAATGGCTGACACTATTACGATTAAATTCAATCTCTCCACCACTCACCTGAATAATACCGGCTAAGGCATTTAAAGTGGAGCTTTTACCAGCGCCATTGGCGCCGATTAGCGCCACCAATTCTCCAGGCTTAATCTCAAAGTCAATGCCCTTAACGGCTGCTATACCGCCATAAGATACTTTGAGGCCGCTAACTTGCAAAATATTCATTAGCCATTACCCAAGTAAGCGCGTATTACTTCGGGATTATGACGAACCTCGGTTGGGCTTCCTGCTGCAATGGTCTTACCATAATCTAGCACCGTCATGGTATCGCATATCCCCATTACCAAACTGACATCATGCTCAATTAATAAAATTGTTTTGCCATCATTGCGAATGCGTAAGAGTAATTCACGTAAATCTAATTTCTCGGTCGCATTCATGCCTGCAGCGGGTTCATCGAGCGCTAATAGCAAAGGATCAGTAGCTAAAGCACGCGCAATTTCTAAGCGACGTTGAAAGCCGTAAGATAAATTACTCGCTGTATGGTTGGCAAAATTGCTTAAGCCAACATAATGTAAAAGCGCTAATGACTTTTCATTAATCGCCTTTTCTTCACGCTGCACACGCTGACTACGAATAATCGCGCCCAATACTCCCGTACGCGAACGACAATGGCAGCCCACCATCACATTTTCTAGGGCGGTCATTGCTCCAAATAAGCGAATATTTTGAAAAGTACGGGCGATGCCAGCTTGTGTTACTTGCGCAACTGATTGGGGTGAATAGGGTTTGCCATTAAATTGAAATTGACCACTATCGGCAGGATATAAGCCGGTAATCACATTAAAAAAAGTGGTTTTACCAGCACCATTGGGGCCGATTAAACCAGCTATGCCGCCTACTGGCACAGCTAAGCCGACATGATCTAGGGCATGCACGCCGCCAAAAAATTTAGATACATTCTCTACGCTGAGTAAATTACTCATGACGTTGATGCTCCGCGCTTTTGCCAAATCCCTTTGGGACGATAGAGCATGATTAAAATTAGAGCCAAACCATAAATTAACTGGCGCAAAATTTCTGCATCAACAATGACATGACCAAAGAGCGCATTTTGTATTGGCTGCACGACGCCACGCAATACTTCGGGAAAAATGGCTAGCAGTACGGCGCCCAAAATCACTCCAGGAATGTGGCCAATGCCGCCCAAGACTACCATCGCTAACACCACAATCGATTCCCAGAGGGTAAAAGACTCCGGCGAAACAAATCCCTGAAAGGCGGCAAATAAAACCCCAGCTATACCAGCGAATGAAGCGCCAATCGCAAACGCCAGTAATTTCATATTACGGGTGTTGATACCCATTGCTTGGGCTGCAACTTCATCCTCACGAATTGCTACCCAAGCTCGGCCAATACGCGAATTTTGTAAGCGCATGCAGATCACAGTCGCAATGCATGCTAAAACTAGAAAAAGATAGAAAATTAAATATAAAGCTGGAACTTGGATAAAACCAAGATCTAATGATTGGGCAAAAGAAATGCCAAAGAGCTCGATTGAGTCGATTGCCCTAATGCCTTTAGGCCCATTCGTGAGATTAATGGGTCGATCTAAGTTATTTAAAAAAATGCGAATGATTTCACCAAAACCTAAAGTCACAATCGCTAAATAATCTCCCCGTAGCTTCAGCGTCGGCACGCCCAAAATGACGCCAAAGGTTGCTGCTAAAAGCGCACCAATCAAACAAGCAAGCCAAATTGGGCTGTGCATACCCCCCGGAAATAAAGCGGCGATAGCCGCAAAAGATTGCGTCAGATGAGGTGAAGCCAGCAAAGCAAATGTGTAGGCGCCCAAGGCATAAAAAGCGATAAAGCCTAAATCGAGTAAACCAGCAAAACCAACAACAACATTTAAACCCAGTGCCAATACAACATATAGCAAAGCAAAATCGAGTACTCTCACCCAGTAATTGCCCCCTACAGAGCCAACACACCAAGGCAAAATGAGTAGGCTTAGAGTCGTCAACAAGAAAAGAATGCGTCGCTTAGAAATAAAATTAAGCACGATCGGAAACCCGCTCACCTAGTAAGCCACTTGGGCGTAATACCAAAACTAGAATCAACACAATGAAGGCAAAAATATCTTGGTAATTAGAGCCCAATGCACCACCCGTTAAATCGCCAATATAGCCAGCTCCTAGTGATTCAATTAAGCCCAGCAGTAATCCCCCTAACATTGCCCCACGGATATTACCAATACCACCCAACACGGCAGCTGTGAAAGCTTTAAGACCAGGAATGAAGCCCATATAAAAATTCGCATTGCCATAGTTGGTGGCAATCATCACACCAGCCAAGCCTGCCAAAGCACCACCTAACATAAAGGTAATAGAAATGACCCGATTAGGATTAACACCCATGAGCGCAGCTATTTGGGTTTGTTCAGCAGTTGCACGCATGGCTCGACCTAAACGGGTACGCTCGACTAATAGCAATAAAGCACACATCACCAGAAAAGCGATAGCAATAATAATTAATTCTTTGCCAGTAATCGTAACGGCACTATTAAATAATTGAATCGGTAGTGAAGGTAGCAACTGCGGATACATCAACGGATCTCGCGACCACACCATCATGGCAATCGTCTGCAATAAAATCGACATGCCGATAGCTGAAATGAGTGGCGCAAGGCGAGGTGCATTGCGCAGGGGTCGGTAGGCTACTCGATCGATCGTGTAACTGAGTACAGCGCAAATTGCCATCGTAATCAGCAAGACCAACACCAATACTAGCCAGCCTGGGAGCACATTTGTTAGCCCCATTACCCACTGAATTAAGGTAAGTGAAACTAAAGCGCCAATCATTAAGACTTCGCCATGGGCAAAATTAATAATGCCCAAAACACCATACACCATGGTGTAGCCCAAGGCTATTAAGGCATAAATACTACCTAAAACTAGACCATTAACTAGCTGCTGGAGGAGGGTTTCCATCCGCCCATTTACATTTTGACGATATCAAGTACTGCTTTCTTTTTGTCTTTGTATTCGTAAAGAGAAATAACACCCTGCTGCATATCGCCTTGTTTATCAAAAGCAATATTGCCAGATAATCCATTCATTTTGGTATCGGGCATGACTAGCAAAATTTTGGCAGCATCAGTCGATTTAGCCCGCTTCATTGCGTCAACTAAAACATAAACAGCGTCATAGGTAAAGGGTGAGTAAATTTGTACTTCAGTATTAAAGCGCTCTTTATAACGCTTCTGAAAATCATTACCATTAGCCATCTTGCTTAAAGCCATTCCTGCCTCAGAGCAAGTCACATTTACTACAGCATCACCAGCTAAGTCGGCCAGCTTTTCGGTACACATGCCATCACCACCCACTATCTTGGCAGTGATACCTAGCTCCTTCGCCTGTTTAGCCAACGGCCCGCCAGTAGCATCCATACCACCATACATAATGACGTCGGGCTTGGTGCCTTTAATTTTAGTCAAAATAGCTTTGAAATCAGTGGCCTTATTATTACTAGCTTCGCGCGCCACAATTTTGAGGCCAGCAGCTTTAACGGCTTTCTCAAACTCGTCAGCTAACCCTTTGCCATATTGAGTGGCATCGTCAATAATTGCGACCGATTTAGCCTGTAATTTTTGCGTAACATAGTTAGCAAGGGCCGGTCCTTGTTGTGCATCTGTCGCCACCAAACGGTAAGTTGTTTTAAAACCTTGCTTAGTATATTCAGGATTAGTTGCCGATGGAGAAATTTGGGTAATACCGGCATCACTATAAATTTTTGAAGCTGGAATACTCGTACCAGAATTGAGGTGCCCTACTACCGCCGCCACTTTGCTATCGACTAATTTTTGTGCTACTTGGGTGGCAGTCTTTGGATCCTCAGCGTCATCCTCTGGTACCAAAGTGAGAAATATTTTTTTACCCTCAATTACGAAACCGGTTTTATTAATTTCTTCAATCGCCAAACGTGCGCCATTCTCATTATCCTTACCTAAGTGTGCAATGGGTCCAGTTAAAGGAGCAACGTGACCAATCTTCACTTCAGTGGCATCGGCTGGAACTGCCGCAGCCGTTTTTTTATCGCTTTTGCCGCATGCGCCAAGAAGCGATACTAAAAAAATGGCACTGACTGCGATACTAATTTGGCGCAAAGTAAAGCGCTGAAATGATGCCTGCATATTGTTCACCTCTGAAATGAAATTAATCGACTAAACTTTTTGGTAAAGAAAAAACCGTATCTTCAACTATACCCGGCAATGAATGCACCTGCCTAGGACCAAACTCTTGAATACGCTGCACAATTGCCTGTGCTAAAGTTTCTGGCGCGGACGCTCCAGCAGTAAGACCAACCCGTTTTTTACCGACAAACCACTCCGCCTGTAATTGCTCGGGGGCATCAACCATGTAGGCTGGTACACCAAGTTTTTCAGCCAATTCACGCAAGCGATTCGAGTTCGAGCTCATCTTACTTCCCACCACAATAACAACTTCAACTTGCGGGGCCATAAATTTCACTGCATCTTGGCGATTTTGCGTGGCATAACAAATATCTTGTTTACGGGGTTTTATGATTTGCGGAAATTTTTGCGTTAAGGCATCAACAATTTCTTTAGTTTCATCTACCGACAAAGTAGTTTGGGTAACAAATGCTAACTTGGTCCCGGCCGGAAAATTCAGTTTAGCAACATCGCTCAAATTTTCGATTAAAAAGATGCCTGCATTCACTTGGCCCATGGTGCCCTCTACTTCAGGGTGCCCAGCATGACCAATCATCAAGACTGTAAAACCATCCTTACACATCTTCACCACTTCAACGTGTACCTTCGAGACCAAGGGACAAGTGGCATCATAAATTTGCAAGCCCCGAGCCGCAGCATCTCGACGGACTTCTTGCGAAACGCCATGCGCACTAAACACCACGATTGCACCCTCGGGAACTTCGGCGAGCTCCTCGACAAAAATGGCCCCTTTCGCGCGCAGTTCTTCGACTACATATACGTTATGCACAATTTCATGGCGCACATAAATGGGCGCGCCAAAGCGTTGCAATGCTTCATTGACGATATTAATTGCGCGATCTACCCCAGCACAAAAGCCCCGCGGTTGCGCCAAGATAATTTGGTCGGTATTTTGGTTCATAAGCTAAAGAATAGCAATAATTTGCGCTTCAAAGGTAACAGGCTTACCAGCCAAGGGGTGATTAAAATCAAACCAGCCCCCCTTAGCATCAATCGACTGCAAGACACCTGCATATTGTGCACCATTGGGGGCATTAAATTCGACAACATCGCCCACCATAAATTCAGGGGCATCTACTTTGGCATTTTTCTGCAAGGCCGCCAAAGAAACCCATTGCACTAATTCTTCGTTGCGCATACCAAAACTCGCTTCTGGAGCAATCACAGTAGTTTTGTGTTCGCCCACCTGAAGCCCGATTAAAACATTTTCAAAACAAGGTGCAAATTGACCCGAACCCAAAAGCAAAGTCGCAGGCCGATCCAAAAAAGTATTCACGAAGCTTTCCCCGCTGGGCAGGCCCAAACGATAGTTGAGGGTCAAGTAGGAATTGGGCAGCACATGGGTTTTACTCATGCAGCAATTGTAGCGAGAGCTGCTCCCATGGCGCAGGGGGGCATTAAACAGTGGCCAAAAGTACTGCAACCCCGAGAAAAATTGCGTCTCGAAGGTGCGCGAGCCTTAAGTGATGCCGAACTACTGGCAATTTTTTTACGGGTAGGGGTGCGTGGTAAAAGTGCCGTAGCCTTAGCTCAAGACTTATTACTTGCATTTGGCAGCCTTGCCGCGCTATTGACCTGTAGTCTTGAGGAAATTTCCAAATACCATGGTATGGGCCTATCAAAATGGGCGCAAATTCAGGCAGCGTATGAGTTAGTTAAGCGTAGCCTCGAAGATGCTGTCCACAATAGCGCTTCCTTAACATCACCCCAGCAGTTAAAAGAATTTTTACAAACCCAAATTGGTCGTCTGCCACACGAGGTTTTTCTCTGTCTCTACCTTGACTCACAAAATTGCTTAATCGAATGCCAGGAGCTGTTTCGCGGCTCGATTACACAAACAGCGGTCTATCCGCGTGAGATTCTGAAAGAGGCCTTAAATCGCAACGCCAGCGCTCTTATCGTTGCCCATAATCATCCTAGCGGCAACCCCCTTCCCAGCGCGGCTGATATTGCCTTAACTGAAACCTTGCATACAGCACTGCAATTAGTTGATATTCCCCTGCTCGACCACTGCATTGTGAGTCATACTGGTTTTTTCTCTTTTTTAGACTCTGGCTTAATTAATAAGACTTAAAATGATAGTGTTCGCTAACTTTTTAGCTGATGAACTAATTTATGCTGGTCCTACTGAGAAAAAAGCGAGAAGGGGCTAGCTCATTTAGCCCTTACCCTGATACAATTTACCCTTTTCGCAATTAAGGAGTCGTGTCATGGCAAAAGTTTGCCAAGTCACTGGGAAGAAGCCGATGGTTGGCAATAATGTTTCCCATGCAAACAATAAAACGAAGCGTCGCTTTTTGCCAAATTTGCAAAATCGTCGCTTTTGGATTGAATCAGAAAACCGCTGGATTAGCTTGCGCTTGACCACTGCTGGTTTGCGCTTAATCGACAAGAACGGCATTGATGCTGTACTCGTTGACTTACGTGCACGTGGCCAAATTTAAGGGAGTGCAAGATGGCTAAAGGCGGTAGAGAGAAAATCAAGTTGGAGTCCTCAGCTGGTACTGGGCACTTTTACACAACCACTAAAAACAAGCGCACTAAACCTGAAAAATTAGAGATCTCAAAGTTCGATCCCACCATTCGTAAGCATGTGCCTTATAAAGAAACCAAGCTCAAGTAATTTAGTTTGGTAAAAACAAACCCGCAAAGTTAATCAACGATGCGGGTTTTTTTATGGGTATTTTTACTGGTATTGGAATTAAGAGTTTAAGCGTAGCGCCGTAAGCGCAAAGAAAAATCTCTTAAGCTTGTTAAGCCACTGGCCTCAGCTTGATGACACCAGGTGCGTAGTTGCGCAACTAATTGCTCACCAGTAGAGTTTGAACGCTGCCAAATGGCTTGTAAGTCACGACGCATTTCAATCATGATGCGCAATTGCGCGTTGCTGGCCATTAGCTCTTCGAGTTTATTTTTTTCTGCTGCAGTCAGACGTGCCTCATCTTTACCAAGCCAACTGCGGGCATCTTTTAAATGCGTAGCAACCACGTGCATATGCTGCATTTCATTCTTAAAAAAGCGTCGTAGGGTCTTGCTATAGCGGTCCATTACCTCGTAACGATTAGCAATGATTGCTTCTAGGGTATCTTGATCGGCAGGGCGCACAGGCACTAGCACTGGCTTAGGCGGAGTTTTTTTCACTGTAGCCATGCCTACTGCACTAAGCATTCGAATATAGAGCCAGCCAATATCAAACTCGTACCACTTATTTGAAAGCTTGGCACTTGAAGCGAAGGTATGGTGATTGTTATGGAGCTCTTCACCGCCAATCAAAATACCCCACGGCACAATATTGGTTGAAGCATCTTCACAATCAAAATTACGATAGCCCCAAAAATGGCCAATGCCATTAATTACACCCGCGGCCGTAATTGGAATCCAGAGCATTTGTACGGCCCAAATAGTAGCGCCAATCGCGCCGAATAAAAAGACGTCGATGATCAACATTAAACCGACGCCTTGCCAAGAAAATTTGGTGTAAATATTTTTTTCAATCCAGTCATCAGGGGTGCCATGTCCAAATTTACTCAAGGTTTCTGGTTTATTTGCCTCTGCTTTATAAAGCTCAACCCCACGCAAAAGCACAGTTTTAATTCCCACGATTTGAGGGCTATGGGGGTCTTCAGGAGTTTCGCAGCGCGCATGGTGTTTACGGTGAACTGCCGCCCACTCTTTCGTGACCATACCAGTAGTTAGCCACAGCCACAGTCGAAAAAAATGTGCCGCTAACGGATGCAAATCGAGTGCACGATGGGCCTGACAACGATGCAAATAAATGGTTACGGCTGCAATGGTGATATGGGTAGCAATTAAAGTAAATAAAACAATTTGCCACCAAGCCCAATTTAAATAGCCATGGGCAAGCCCGGCGAGTAAATTATCAGAAAGATTCTGTAAAAAGCTGGAATTCAAGCGCTTACCTCTTAGTTAATATAGTAGTTACCCTTATTTTACGCTTTGCGCCTAAAAACAGCAGCGAAGAACCCATCGGTACCATGCAAATGTGGCCACAGCTGCCACCAAGGGTTATCGGGGCTGGTGCCCAAGGGTCTTTCCCCATCCATAAAGTGGTCTTTTAAGGCCTCAGCAGCTGGAATAACCTCAAATTCAGGGTGTTTAGCCAAAAAATCTTCAGCAATTGCTTGATTTTCTGCTGGCAACAAGCTGCAGGTGCCATAAACTAGCCGCCCCCCCGGTTTTAGTAAACGACTGGCAGAAGCCAAAATACTGGCTTGCTTGGCATTTAGTTCAGCCACTCCAACCAAGCTTTGGCGCCACTTTAAATCGGGATTACGACGCAAGGTGCCAATACCACTGCAGGGCGAATCAACCAAAACACGATCAATTTTGCCTGCTAGGCGCTTAATTTTAGTGTCGTTTTCACTATCAATCCATACTGGGTGCACATTCGATAAACCGCTTCTCGCTAGGCGTGGCTTTAAATTAGCCAGTCGCCGTGCTGAAGTATCAAATGCATAAAGGCGCCCAGTCGAGCGCATGATAGCCCCAATTGCAAGCGTTTTGCCGCCAGAACCTGCGCAAAAATCAACTACCATTTCACCCCGTTTTGGAGCAAGTAAATAGCAGAGTAATTGGCTACCCTCATCCTGCACTTCTAAATGACCTGCTTTAAACCAAGTTGAATTTTGCAAAGCGGGCTTGCCTTTAATCCGCAAACCCTCAGGAGCAAATGGGGTGGCCTCTGCTAGATATCGTCCACCCAAGGCATTCATCTCTTCCATCAGCTTGTCGCGGCTAGTTTTCATGGTGTTCGCGCGCAAATCTAGGGGGGCTGATTTCATCAGTGATTGGGCTAAAGCTTCACGCTGTTCGATGCCAGGAGAGACGGCAAAAGCATGCCACAGCCACTCAGGTAAATTATTGCGAACCATGGGTGCAAGGGTGCCATGATCGAGCTGTGCATAACGTAGGAGCCATTCATACTCGCCAGGCTGAAGCACAAAAGCTAAATCGGCTAAGGCGCTCTCCGCTCGGTTTGCAGAGCCTAAACCACCCTCAGAAAGAGCTGACATCATGCCCAATAAAGCAAGTCGCCGCGCCAAGGAGCCAGAGCCACTTGCCGCAAATTGGCCCATCTCATTTTTATGCCGCAACACTGCAAATGCACTTTCTGCAATTAAAGCGCGGTCGCGATTACCTAAGCGTGGTTCAGCCCGAAAATATCGACTAACTAAACGGTCGGCCGCTTCTTCAAATTTTAGAAGCTCGGGCAGTAGGCGCTCTAAATGTAAGGCATGTTGCGGCAGCGCTTTTGCATGGGAAAAATTCTTTTGGCCAGTTGGCACAGCAGTTGTTTTGGCATCTTTGCGTTTAGCACGATTAGAGCGCGCATAAGATCCGGCTTTATTCCAATCAGCCTTCACAAACTGCCACTGGCAAAAAATTGATTTTCAGGGGGGCTTAGTTTCACTTCGTTACCTTCTATACGCAAACGGTTATCAATGAACCATTTTACGGCCCGCGGATAAATCTGATGCTCTAAGCGCAAAACCCGCGCTGCCAACTGCGCCTCATTCTCACCAACCATCACAGTTAACTCTGCCTGACAAATAATGGGGCCTTCATCTACCCCAGTAGTCACAAAATGGACAGTGGCACCATGCTTGCTAACGCCCGCCTCAAGTGCGCGTTGGTGGGTATGGAGGCCAGTAAAGTGGGGTAATAAAGAAGGATGAATATTGATTAAGCGCCCTGCGTAATGATCAATGAAGCCTGCGGTAAGAATGCGCATAAAGCCAGCTAAAACGACTAAATTTGGCTTTAATTCATCAATCTTCGCGATTAAAGCGGCATCAAAAGCCTCGCGACTGACAAAATCTCGATGATCAATAATAAAAGTGGGAATGCCGACCTCACGGGCAAAATCAAGGCCTTTGGCTTGGGGATGGTTGGCAATCACCCCCGCAAAATGGGCTGGCCAAGCCTCTTTTTGAGCCATTTTGACAATGGCTTCAAAATTAGAACCCCGACCAGAAATTAAGCTAACAATTGATTTCATGAGCAACAATATAATTCAAGGTTACCTTGAAAGCGACTAGTGAACGTATTGTGAACGTATTCCGTGGCTCAACCCAGTTTTCTGCAGGACCCCCCTGCGCCCTTACCATTGGTAATTTTGATGGTGTGCATCGGGGTCATCATGCATTATTGAGCGAGCTAGTGCAAGGTGCTAAGGCTCGCCAACTTACCTCATGCGTGATGACCTTCGAACCTCATCCCAAAGAATTATTTGCGCCCACACAAGCGCCTCCGCGCATTTTAAATTTACGCGATAAATTAGAGGCGTTCGCTGCAATTGGCATCGAACGGGTAGTGGTAGAACATTTCAACTCGGCTTTTGCGGCCTTGACGCCCGATCAATTTGTAAACGATATTTTGGTCGAACGTTTACGTACGCGCTGGATTCTCATTGGCGATGATTTTTGTTATGGTGCCAAACGTGCGGGAAATTTTGCTAGCTTGAAAATAGCGGGGGTACGTGATGGGTTTGAAGTATCTGCAATGTCTACTATTGCTGAAAATCAGATTCGCATTTCTAGCTCGGCCCTGCGGACGGCAATTGCACGGGGAGATCTGCAGCAGGCGAATAATTTACTCGGTCGGCCCTACTGTATTTCTGGACATGTTTTATATGGACGCCAGTTAGGTCGTACTTTAGGTTTTCCAACTCTAAACATTGCGGTTGCCAATCATTTGCACCGACGACAAGTTGCGGCAAGCGGCATCTTTGTTGTACAAGTTCATGGCTTAGGGCCAGAACCCTTAAGAGGTGTAGCCAGCTTAGGTATTCGCCCAACGGTCGAAGATACTGGGCGAGTACTATTAGAAACTCACGTATTTGATTTCAACGAAAATGTCTATGGGCGTATTGTTAAAGTAGAGTTGCTTGAAAAAATTCGTGATGAAGCAAAATACCCTGATTTACCCGCCTTGCAATTAGCAATTCAAGCTGATGCAGCGCATGCACGCCATTATTTTCTGAAAAAAATCTATGTCTGAAAAATCTACCGCCTACTCTGTTAATTTACTTGAAACCGCATTTCCGATGCGCGGCGATTTACCTAAACGTGAGCCTCAATGGGTCGCTAACTGGCAAAAAAATAAACTCTATGAAGCAATTCGAGTAGCTCATGCTAACCAGCCTTTATTTATTTTGCATGATGGGCCGCCTTATGCCAATGGAGAAATTCATATCGGTCACGCCGTCAATAAAATTTTAAAAGATATGATCGTCAAGTCGCGCTGGCTAATGGGCTTTGATGCTGCATATGTACCCGGCTGGGATTGTCATGGCATGCCAATTGAAATTCAAATTGAAAAAAAGTTTGGTAAAAATTTACCGGTAGCTGAAGTACAAGCGAAAGCGCGCGAATATGCCAGCGTGCAAATTGCCAAACAAAAAATTGATTTTGAACGTTTAGGGGTATTAGGCGATTGGAATAGTCCATACCTCACCATGGACTACCAAAATGAGGCTGATGAAATACGGGCCTTGGCGGCAATCTGGCAAAAAGGCTATGTCTATCGCGGACTAAAACCGGTTAATTGGTGTTTTGACTGTGGCTCTGCTTTAGCTGAGGCCGAAGTAGAGTACCAAGATAAAACAGATCCAGCTGTTGATATTGGCTTTCCCTTTGACGATACCCAGCGTTTGCAATTAGCGAAAGCTTTTGGTTTATCAGTCCTGCCTGAAAAATTCGGTATGGCTGTGATTTGGACTACAACCCCTTGGACCATACCCGCCAATCAAGCACTAAATGTTCATCCTGAATTAACTTACGCCTTAGTTGACACCAGCAAAGGCCTGCTTATTTTGGCCGCTGACCGTGTTGCTAATTGCTTAAATGAATATGGTCTTGAGGGCACTATTTTGGCAACTTGCCTAGGTAGTGCCCTAGAGGGAATTTCTTTCTGGCATCCACTGGCATCGCTTGATGATGGCTATCGTCGTCTAGCTCCCGTTTACACGGCTGATTACGTCACCCTAGACACTGGTACTGGTTTAGTGCACTCTGCCCCCGCATATGGTGAAGAAGATTTTAAATCGTGCAAAGCACATCAACTAGCTGATGAGGCAATTTTAAATCCAGTCATGGGGAATGGCGTGTATGCCTCTTGGTTGCCACTGTTTGCAGGCGAGTTTATTTGGAAAGCCAATCCAAAAATAGTTGCCGCTTTAGAGCAAGCGGGTACTTTACTCAAACATAAAGCCTATACGCATTCCTACATGCATTGCTGGCGTCATAAAACCCCCATCATTTATCGTGCTACTTCCCAATGGTTTGCCAGTATGGATAAAAAACCGCATGGTGAGGCGAATGCTCATCCGCTTAGTTTGCGAGAAGCAGCTTTACTAGGAATTGAAAATACCGAATTTTTTCCTGCGTGGGGAAAGCAACGCTTACATAGCATGATTGCCAGTCGACCCGATTGGACTTTATCGCGCCAGCGCCAATGGGGTGTGCCCATGGCTTTTTTCGTACATAAAGAAACGGGCCAGCCTCACCCGCGTACCCCCGAATTATTAGAGCTAGTTGCGCAAAGGGTTGAACAAGGTGGTATAGAGGCATGGCAAAAAATAAGTGTCGCCGATCTGCTTACTGAGGATGCTGATCTGTACGAAAAAAATCGCGATACCCTCGATGTATGGTTTGATTCAGGCACCACCCATTGGCATGTGATTCGTGGCTCACATCAAGCTGAGCTGTTTAATTTGGCAGCCCAAGAGCAATTCTCTAGCCCCGCTGGTCGCTTAGCCGATTTGTACTTAGAAGGCTCTGATCAGCACCGCGGCTGGTTTCATTCCTCGCTTCTCACTGGCGTTATGCTCGATGGCAAGCCGCCCTATAAAGCCTTGTTAACCCATGGTTTTACAGTTGATGGCCAAGGTCGCAAAATGAGTAAATCGATTGGCAATGTGATTGCACCGCAAGAGGTTGCCGATAAATTAGGTGCGGAAATTATTCGCCTATGGGTAGCCTCAACAGATTACTCGGGTGAAATGACCATCTCCGATGAAATTCTCAAGCGCGTGGTTGAGAGTTATCGACGTATTCGTAATACCTTGCGATTTTTATTAGCCAATTTAGCCGACTTTGATCCAGATAAAAATGCCTTGCCCTCCTCCGAGTGGCTTGAAATTGATCGTTATACCGTGGCCCTAGCGAGCACTTTACAAGCCGATATTCAGGCGTCTTACCAAGTTTATGAATTTCAACCAGTGGTTGCACGGATGTTGAATTTCTGCTCAGAAGATTTAGGAGGGTTTTATCTCGATATTTTGAAAGATCGTCTTTACACTATGGCCCCCGATTCAAAAGATCGCCGCGCAGCACAAAATGCGCTCTTTCATATCACTCGTAATTTATTAAAATGGCTCGCACCCTTTCTCTCGTTTACGGCTGAGGAGGCATGGCAAGTCTTTCCACACGGAAAAGCAGGCGCTTGCGCCTCAATCTTTATGGAAGAATTTTCCTCCTTACCTGAAATTGTGCAAGCTAAAGCATTAATCAATAAATGGACTCGCTTGCGTGAAATTCGTGCTGAAGTTACCAAGGCCATTGAAATAGAGCGTGCCGCCGGTTTAATCGGATCTTCCTTGCAAGCTGAAATTCAAATAAAAGCTACTGAACCCGACTTTAGTTTGTTGCAATCACTTAGTGCTGATTTGCGTTTTGTCATGATTACCTCAAGTGCCGAAATTGAACTAAGCAATGACCCCCTGCAGCCTTTAAGTATTCTCGTGCAAGCTAGCAAAAATCGTAAATGCGGTCGTTGCTGGCATCATGTGAGTGATGTTGGTGCTGATGTTACCAATCCCGATTTATGCAGTCGCTGTATTACTAATCTTTTTGGGGTTGGTGAAGATCGTCAATTTGCCTAGGGCAAGCGCTGACATAAGCAAACTAAATTATGATCACTTTCCCAAATCCGCTATACCGCTATTTAATCATTGCTAGTACCGTCCTGATTCTTGATCAAATCACAAAGGTTTTGGCGCAAATTTACTTACCTATTGCCAGTCCAATTGCCATCAATACCTACCTCAATTGGTTTTTAATTTATAACCCTGGTGCGGCTTTTTCTTTTCTTTCTCAAGCTGGCGGATGGCAACGCTGGTTTTTTTCGATTTTAGGTATTGTTGCGTCAATCGTCATTTTATGGTTTTTGCGACGTAATACTGCCGATAAAAAATTGTCGTGGGCCCTCAGTTTAATTTTAGGTGGTGCAATTGGTAATGTGCTCGATCGGTTTTTTTACGGCGCTGTAGTTGATTTCATTGATGTCCATTATGAAACTTGGCATTGGCCGGCATTTAACTTAGCCGATAGTGCAATTTCAGTGGGAGCAGTACTAATTGTGTGGAGTGAGCTCACTAGGAATAAAATCTGATCTCTTATGCCGTCACTTACTGATAAAAAAATCGTCCTTGGCATTTCGGGGGGTATTGCTGCCTATAAGTCAGCTGAATTAGCGCGCCTTTTAATGCAAGAGGGTGCAACCGTACAGGTCGTCATGAGTAATGCTGCCCATCAATTTATTACCCCAGTAACGATGCAAGCGCTAACCGGACTACCCGTTTTTTCAAGCCAGTGGGATCCTCGGGTTGAAAACAATATGGCCCATATCGAACTTTCTCGTTCAGCTGATGCAATTCTGATTGCGCCTACTACTGCCGATTTGATGGCCAAGCTTTCGCTTGGTCTCGCTGATGATTTAATTACCACCTTATGTTTAGCGCGCACCTGTCCTTTATTGTTGGTTCCAGCAATGAATTTACAAATGTGGCAGCACCCAGCTACTCAAAGAAGTGCGCAGCGCTTAGTAAAAGATGGTATTACTTTACTTGGTCCAGCCACTGGAATTCAAGCCTGTGGCGAAACCGGTCTGGGTCGTATGCTTGAACCTGCGGAAATAGTCGAGCATCTGTGCGCCTTTTTTCAGCCCAAATTATTGCAAGGTAAGCGAGTTCTCATTACTGCTGGACCGACTTTCGAAGCTATTGATCCAGTGCGGGGCATGACTAATCGTAGCTCGGGGAAAATGGGCTTTGCTATCGCTCAAGCCGCACTAGAAGCTGGTGCGCAAGTGCATCTCATTGCTGGCCCATGCTCGCTTGCAACACCACTACAAAGTGGTGGACAAATTTATCGTACTGATGTTACTTCTGGCCAAGAAATGCATGCCGCTGTTATGCACTCGCTTGATTGCGACCTATTCTTTTCAGTAGCAGCAGTAGCCGACTGGACTATTCCCAATCCTGCCAAAGAAAAAATCAAGCGCTCGAGTGGTGCCAATGCAGCCAAACAGTCTGCAGCGCCACTGCTTCAGTTTGCTGCTAATCCCGATATTTTACAAAGTGTTGCTAATATTGCCAATGCTAATAAAACAAGTCGGCAAAAAAAACTGCGCCCCTATTGCGTCGGCTTTGCTGCAGAAACAACTAAGCTAGAAGAACAGGCAAGTGAAAAACGCCGGCGCAAAGGAATTCCACTTATCGTTGGTAATCTTGGCCCTGCAACTTTTGGTAGCGATTTGAATCAGCTGATCATTATTGATGAGCGTGGTATTCAACGTTTACCACGCTCACCTAAACTTGAGTTAGCTCGCTTATTGATTAAAGCCGTTGCTGCAAAATTGGTATAAACGGCTATAGGAAAATATTATGCAAACCTTGCAAGTCAAAATTCTCGATGAACGCATGCGTAGCCAAATGCCAAGTTATGGCACTCCTGGGAGCGCTGGACTTGACTTGCGGGCCTGCATCGATGCGCCGCTTGATATTGCGGCTGGTCAAACAGTATTAGTACCTACCGGGCTGGCTATTTTTATTGAAGATCCGCGCTATGCTGCCCTTATCTTGCCTCGCTCGGGCCTAGGTCATAAACATGGCATTGTGCTGGGGAATTTAGTCGGCTTAATCGATTCTGATTACCAAGGCCAATTGATGGTGAGTACCTGGAATCGCAGCCATACTGCCTTTAAGCTAGAGCCGATGGAACGTTTAGCGCAGCTGGTAGTTGTTCCCGTGCTGCAGGTAACGATTACCATTGTTGACGAGTTTATTGAAAGCACTCGTGGTAGCGGTGGCTTTGGGAGCACTGGGCGGGCTTAAAGCCCTCTACTTAAGTTTCTGCAACGGGTTCAGCGTTCGATTTACCAGTTTTGTTGGAGCTCGGGTTAGCAACTTGAATCGTTAACTGCACCTTGCCCTCAGCGTCAATATCAACTGCTACTTGACCGCCTTGCGCTAAGCGCCCAAACAATAATTCATCAGCTAAAGCTTTGCGTACCGTATCTTGAATAATGCGTTGCATAGGACGCGCGCCCATTAAGGGATCAAATCCATGTTTCGCTAAATGAGCCCGCAAAGCATCGCTAAAGGTTGCATCGACTTTCTTCTCGTGCAATTGTTCTTCTAACTGCATTAAGAATTTATCAACCACCCGCATGATGATGGTTTCGTCTAAAGCTTTAAATGAAACAATCGCATCTAAGCGGTTGCGAAACTCTGGGGTAAAAAATTTCTTAATGTCGGCCATTTCATCGCCCGACTCACGCGCATTAGTAAAGCCAATGGTCGATTTCTGCATCGCTTCAGCACCCGCATTGGTCGTCATGATAATGATGACATTGCGGAAATCGGCCTTACGCCCATTGTTATCCGTTAAGGTGCCATGATCCATTACCTGCAATAGGATATTAAAAATATCGGGATGCGCCTTTTCAACTTCATCGAGCAATAAAACGCAGTGGGGTTTCTTGCTTACGGCCTCGGTTAACAGACCACCCTGATCAAAGCCTACATAACCAGGAGGGGCGCCAATTAAACGACTCACTGCATGACGCTCCATGTATTCAGACATATCAAAACGTAGCAGCTCAATACCCATAATGTAGGCGAGCTGTTTGGCTACTTCAGTTTTACCAACCCCCGTAGGTCCAGAAAATAAGAATGAGCCAATCGGCCGGTCGACTTTACCTAGACCAGCGCGCGTCATTTTGATGGCACTTGCCAAAGCTTCGATAGCTGGGTCTTGGCCAAAAACGACACTTTTGATATCGCGATCAAGCGTTTGTAATTTACTGCGATCATCCACAGTAACCGACTGGGCAGGTATGCGAGCGATCTTCGCGACGATTTCTTCAATCTCGGGGCGACCAATGGTTTTTTTCTGTTTAGATTTAGGCAAAATGCGCTGGGCTGCTCCCGCCTCATCGATCACATCAATCGCCTTGTCAGGTAAATGCCGATCGTTAATATACCGCGAAGAAAGTTCCGCAGCTGCCACCAAAGCTGCCGAAGCATATTTAACGCCATGGTGCTCTTCAAAACGCGACTTTAGGCCACGCAAAATTTGCACTGTTTGGTCTACCGATGGCTCTACGACATCAATTTTTTGAAAACGTCGTGAGAGCGCCGCATCTTTTTCAAAAATGCCGCGGTACTCAGTAAATGTGGTGGCGCCAATACACTTCAGTTGACCATTCGATAGCGCTGGCTTGAGTAAATTGCTAGCGTCAAGCGTACCCCCCGAAGCTGCTCCAGCACCAATTAGTGTATGAATCTCATCAATAAAGAGAATGCCGTGAGGGTTATCTTTTAGCGCCTTTAAAACGCCCTTCAATCTTTGCTCAAAGTCACCGCGGTATTTAGTGCCGGCTAGTAAGGCGCCCATGTCTAAAGAATAAACAGTCGAATTTGCCAAAATATCAGGCACTTCATTACGGGTAATTCTCCAGGCCAAGCCCTCAGCAATTGCTGTTTTACCTACGCCAGCCTCACCTACCAATAAAGGATTGTTTTTACGGCGCCGACAAAGTACTTGGATAACGCGTTCTACCTCGCTATCACGGCCGATTAAAGGATCAATTTTGCCTTGACGCGCTAAGGCATTTAAATTTTGGGTAAATTGATCTAATGGACTTTCTTTACCGCTTGCCGCTGCTTCTTCGTTTTCTTGGGTTGGGTCTGCGGCTTTAACTGGCTCAGCTTGATCCTTACGAATACCATGGCTAATAAAGTTCACCACGTCTAAACGGGTAACGCCTTGCTGTTGCAAGAAGTAAACGCCGTGTGAATCTTTTTCGCCAAAAATAGCAACTAATACATTCGCACCAGTCACTTCTTTTTTACCATTTGAAGTGGATTGAACGTGCATGATGGCGCGCTGAATCACCCGCTGAAAACCTAAGGTAGGTTGGGTGTCGACTTCTTCAGTACCTGGAACCACTGGCGTATTGTCGTTAATGAAATTTTTTAATTGGGCGCGTAACTCAGCAATATTGACCGAGCAAGCCTTCAATACCTCAACCGCAGTGGCATTATCGAGTAACGCCGAAAGAAGATGTTCAACAGTAATAAACTCATGCCGCGCTGCGCGCGAATCAACAAAAGCCATATGCAAACTAACTTCTAATTCCTGGGCAATCATGCTTCCTCCATAGTGCACTGCAAAGGGTGCCCCGCTTCGCGGGAGCTCTCGGTAACTTGATGAACTTTAGTGGCTGCAACATCGCGAGTAAAAACACCGCAAACGCCCTTCCCCACTAAATGAACTTGTAACATGATGCGAGTTGCAGTTTCATGATCCTTATTAAAATACTCTTGAATCACCATTACAACAAATTCCATTGGAGTGTAATCGTCATTTAAAAGTAATACTTTATACAACGTGGGCAACTTCACTTTCTCGGCCTGTTTCTCCAAAAGCGCGGTATCGCCGTTGCCAGGTACGAGTGGGTTTAAGGGTGGGGAAGTTTTAATTAATCGGCTCATATGAATCATTCTAAACACTCAGGCTCAGTCTGTAATTTACTGCTTTATTTGTTGCAAAAACCCATCACTAAGGACCTCTATACCCCATATTGGGGCATTTCTGCCAGATTAAAGGGGGTAATTACCTAGGCCCAAGTCGATTTAACTCCTTGACACGCCACTAAAAAGGGCAAACAATCGGGGGTAGTGCTTCTTATTGAGGTTCTATTAGGCGTGTTTTGGAGCGAAACTGATTAAAAAGTATTCCCCCCATTTTCACGGGTGTTTCAAGTTTAAGTAATGGAGTTCGCATGGCGACCGGAGTTGTTAAGTGGTTTAATGATGCAAAAGGTTTCGGGTTTATTAAACCCGATGATGGTGAAGAAGAGCTGTTCGCGCATTTCAGCGCGATTACTATGGGCGGTTTCAAAACCCTCAAAGAAGGCCAAAAGGTAACGTTTGATATTACCCAAGGACCTAAAGGCAAGCAAGCGACAAATATTCAAGGCGCTTGATAAAAACTTCCTAATGAAATTAAAAACCCAGGGCGTGCCCTGGGTTTTTTTTAACTTCTTTTTAATTTTTTTAAGTTCTTTTTACATGTTTTCGATCATCGCCTCACCAAAGCCAGAACAAGAAACTTGGGTGGCGCCCTCTAACACACGAGCAAAATCATAAGTCACTTTTTTCGAAAGAATGGCTTTTTCCATTGACGAGATAATCAGATCGGCTGCTTCGGTCCAACCCATATGGCGCAACATCATTTCAGCGGAGAGGATTTCCGAGCCGGGGTTGACATAATCTTTACCAGCGTATTTTGGTGCAGTGCCATGGGTTGCCTCAAACATTGCAATGCTATCAGACATATTAGCGCCAGGCGCAATTCCAATACCACCTACCTGCGCTGCTAAGGCATCGGAAACATAATCGCCGTTCAAATTTAAAGTGGCAATTACGCTGTACTCGTTTGGACGCAACAAAATTTGCTGCAAGAAAGCGTCAGCAATCACATCTTTAATAATGATGTCCTTACCAGTCTTGGGATTTTTTAGCTTGCACCACGGGCCGCCATCAATCAGTTGCGCGCCAAATTCATTTTGCGCCAAGCCATAACTCCAGTCACGAAAACCACCTTCGGTAAATTTCATGATGTTACCTTTATGTACGATAGTCACTGAAGGCTTGTCGTTGTCAATTGCATACTGAATTGCTTTACGTACTAAACGCTCGGTACCCTCCTTCGATACTGGCTTAATACCAATGCTCGAAGTATTGGGAAAGCGAATTTTCTTAACGCCCATTTCTTTAATCAGAAAATCAACCATTTTTTTGGCTTCTGGCGTCCCAGCTTCCCATTCAATGCCAGCATAAATATCTTCTGAATTTTCGCGAAAAATGACCATATCGGTTTTTTCAGGTTCACGAAGTGGTGAGGGCACTCCCTTGAAATAACGCACTGGACGCAAACATAAATACAAATCTAAGGCTTGACGCAAGGCCACGTTTAAGGAGCGAATGCCGCCACCCACTGGCGTGTGCAAAGGACCTTTAATCGAAACCACATATTCTTTAACAGCTTCTAGGGTTTCTTCTGGCATCCATACATCAGGGCCATATACCTGAGTTGCCTTAGAGCCCGCATAAACTTCCATCCAAGCAATTTTGCGTTTACCACCGTAAGCTTTGGCTACTGCAGCATCAACTACCTTGATCATTACAGGCGTAATATCAGCGCCAATCCCGTCGCCTTCAATTACTGGAATAATTGGATGATCGGGTACGTTAATTGAGAAATCTTGATTAACAGTGATTTTTTCGCCAACAGGCACTTTAATATGCTTATACATTCACACTTCTCCAGAGGGATATTGAGTTATAACTTTTACTATTTTCGCATGAGCAGGCAAACTAGCCCATAAAATTGAGACTGGATAATGAGAAATAATATGTTTAAAACCATCTACTCTGAGCGGCTGGCTTGTTGGGGCCTCATAAAGCCCCGCCTACTTGGGTTTATAGGTCTACTAGGGCTGGCTACGCTAGCTTTAGCCCAAAATAGCGGCCCTAACCCTGGCTTGCAAGTAATTGAACTTAAAGCTGGCATCTACCGCATTCAAGCTGAAGTCGCTGCAACCGCTCCAGCTAGGCAGACTGGTTTAATGTACCGCACCTTGATGGCACAAAATGCTGGGATGCTATTTATTTTCGAACAAAAGGGGCAGCATTGCTTTTGGATGAGTAATACCAAAATTCCGCTGGCGATTGCTTTTATTGGCGACGACGACAAAATTGTAAACATTGAAGAAATGCAAGCTGACACGACTAATAACCATTGTCCTAAAGTACCAATTCGCTATGCTTTAGAAATGAATCAAAAATGGTTTAACGAGCGCGCTTTAGGTCCTGGCACTTTGATTCAAGGTATTCCTAAAAAGTAAGTGGCGCAGAAATCTTCGTAATTACCGTCCGTCTAAGCTACTTTTCACTTAGCCAAAATGACAAACATAGTGCATTGGTGCTGTAGTGCGGATCACGAAATTGCTACCCGCTTCAACTGTCCAACTTTCACCAGCCGCAAATACTTGTTCGGGTGCGCCATCAATACTGACAAAAGCGCAACCATCGACTACCTCCATGACTTCTTTGGTAGTTAGGTCGAAATGCAGGGTACTAGGCAAAATAACACCTACCGATTTACGTGACCCATCAGGGAAGTTCACTGTATGCGAGACACACTTACCATCATAATAAATATTGGCTTTTTTACCAACTGAAACGTGATCAAATTGCATTTTTAGCCTTTCGTTTTTGCCAATTTGCGCTTTGCAATTTCTGCTATGCGCATGCGCAATGCGTTGAGTTTAATAAAACCGCCGGCATCGGCTTGGTTATACGCACCACCATCGTCATCAAAAGTAGCAATGGTCTGATCGAATAAAGTATTGGCTGAATCGCGTGAGATGACTGAGACTGAACCCTTATATAACTTTAAGCGTACCGTACCATTGACATTACGCTGGGTATAGTCAATTAAGGTTTGCAATGCAAGGCGCTCTGGTGACCACCAGTAGCCGTTATAAATGAGGCTGGCATAGCGGGGCATTAAGTCGTCTTTTAAGTGTGCCACTTCCCGATCTAGCGTAATACTTTCGATACCGCGATGGGCTTTTAGCAAAATAGTGCCGCCAGGGGTTTCATAGCAGCCTCGACTCTTCATACCGACAAAACGATTTTCGACTAAATCGAGACGGCCAATGCCGTGCATGCCACCGATTCGATTTAACTCGGCTAAAAGCTGATGAGGTTGATAGGGCTTACCGTCAATAGCAACAGGGTCACCAGCACAAAATTCGATTTCAATCACAGCTGCTGCATCGGGAGCCTTTTCAGGGGCAACCGTCCATCGCCACATTGATTCTTCAGCTTCAGCATTGGGATTTTCTAAGTGACGCCCCTCATAACTAATGTGTAACAAATTGGCATCCATTGAGTAAGGCGAACCGCCTTGCTTATGCTTCATTTCAATTGGAATGCCATACTTCTCGGCGTAAGCCATTAATTTTTCACGTGATAATAAATCCCACTCACGCCATGGCGCAATCACTTTAATGCCAGGTTCAAGAGCGTAGTAACCCAATTCAAAGCGTACCTGATCGTTGCCCTTGCCTGTGGCGCCATGCGCAACAGCATCAGCCTTTACTTGCCGAGCAATCTCAATTTGACGCTTAGCAATAAGAGGCCTAGCAATCGAAGTGCCCAACAAATACTCACCTTCGTAAATCGTATTGGCACGAAACATTGGGAAGACAAAATCGCGTACAAATTCTTCACGTAAGTCATCAATAAAAATATTTTCTGGTTGAATGCCAAACTGTAAGGCTTTGGTACGCGCTGGCTCAAGCTCTTCCCCCTGCCCTAGATCGGCGGTAAAAGTGACGATCTCACAGTGATAGGTATCTTGTAGCCACTTTAAGATTACGCTAGTATCAAGACCGCCGGAATAAGCTAAAACAGCTTTTTTTATTTCAAACATTATTTTCACTCATTCAAAATTAGTGTGTTCATTATTAAACAGGTGCTCCGTCAGGTGAGATACGTCCACATAGTAAATACTCCATCAAAGCTTTTTGGACATGCAGGCGATTTTCAGCCTCTTCCCAAACTACGCTTTGCGGTCCATCAATGACGGCGCCACTTACTTCCTCACCCCGATGGGCTGGCAAGCAATGCATAAATAAGGCAATTGGTTTAGCTAATGTCATTAACTCTTCAGTGACCATCCAATCTTTAAAGGCCTTCATCCGCATGGTATTTTGATCTTCATACCCCATGCTAGTCCAGACATCGGTCGTCACTAAATCGGCGCCTTTTACAGCGTCTCGAGGATCAGCACAAACCATTAAATGATTTAAGGCAGCGCCACTTAAACGGGCATGATCAAGTTGATAGCCCTCAGGCGCCGAAAAACGTAACTGAAAATCTAAGCGCTCAGCTGCTTGAATCCAGGTGTAAGCCATATTGTTGGCATCACCAACCCACGCTACAGTTTTTCCCTGAATTGGTCCACGCGCCTCGACAAAGGTAAAAATATCGGTTAAGACCTGACAAGGATGAAATTCATTGGTTAAACCATTAATGACTGGCACCCGCGAGTTAGCTGCAAAACGCTCAATGATGTCTTGACCAAAAGTGCGAATCATAATTATGTCAGTCATCCGCGAGATAACTTGCGCAGCATCTTCCACCGGCTCGCCTCTGCCCAGCTGGGTATCCCGTGTATTCAGATAAACAGCATGACCCCCAAGCTGATGAATACCCGCTTCAAATGATAAGCGGGTGCGGGTTGAGTGTTTTTCAAAAATCATGGCAAGAGTGCGATCATGCAAAGGGTGCCATGTTTCATAACGCTTAAAACGTTCTTTTAACCAAGCAGTGCGCTGTATTAAATAATCGTATTCAGCTCGCGTTAAATCGGTAAATTGGAGGTAATGCTTAATTTGGCCAGGTACCTGCGGTTTAGCCAAGGAAGCTAAACTAGCATGCCCCAAAACGGATTTACTTTGCATCTTGTCCAAAATTTCACCTACTAAAATGACAATCTTAAGCTTATATTGCTCTACTTTTCTTGCGGTATCTTGACTGCTTTAACTCTTGATCCATAAAACACTGTTTATCCAAGGGCTTACTACCAGCGGTAAGCCCTTTCGACCCAGCGATTGGGCTGAACGCCTTTGCGGAGTTATGGCCAGCTTTCGCCCCTTAGGCGACACTGGCGATCCGCGCTTTACTTACTCTCCATTCGTTAGACCAGTAATGATTGCTAATATTAAATTTGTTGTGGTTGATACCCGCCTTCATGATCTTGACCCAATGGCGCTCGACTTTGTTCTTAATTTTGCTAAAGACAATCACCTGCCTATTGAAGAAGCTTGTGTCTTTGAACCAAAAACATGAAGCTTAACTTTAAAACAAAAACCCGCTCAAAAAGGGAGCGGGCTTGAGTTGAATTTTAAAAAATTTGCACTAAGCCATCGCCTTAATAGCTGCTGATAAGCGTGATTTTTGACGCGCAGCAGTATTTTTATGAGCGATTTTTTTATCCGTAATTTTATCGATCGTGACTTGGGTAGCAATAAATACTTTAGCGGCTGCTGCTTTGTCACCAACCTCGACTGCTTTACGAACAGCTTTGATAGAAGTGCGCAACTTTGAACGTAAGCTCGAATTGTGCTCATTTTGTTTAACTGCTTGCCGAGCGCGTTTACGCGCTTGTGCGGTATTGGCCATCTTTAAACCTGCCTATTCATTACGATTTGTCAAAATGGGCGAGCACTTGAGAGAAGCATTGGGTGATCGCCAAAAACAAAGATTTTACCTGAAAGGGGCAAAAAAGCCCAGTAGACCAATAAATAGGGGAAAATCAGCCCATGAATCTGCTTTCTGCCGCCGTCAAAGTTAGCTCTTTGACGATGTTATCCAGAATTACTGGCCTTTTACGTGAAACCCTGATTGCCCGCAGTTTTGGGGCCTCAGAGTGGACTGATGCCTATAACGTGGCGTTTAGGCTGCCCAATTTACTCCGGCGTTTATTTGCTGAAGGGGCTTTTTCACAGGCTTTTGTGCCTATTTTGGGTGAGATTGTTGCGCGCGGTGAACCTTCACAATCTAAAGCGCTCATTAATGCCGTTGCTACCCTCTTATTTTGGGCTGTGCTGTTTACGGTTGGTCTAGGAGTAATCGGTGCACCCCTCCTCATTTTGCTCATCGCCACAGGCTTTACCGGAGGACCTGCCTTTGAGGCTAGTGTGGTCATGACCCGCATCATGTTTCCCTATATTGGATTTATTTCGCTAGTTTCCCTATCGGCTGGCATTTTAAATACTTTCCAACGCTTTGCTCTGCCAGCCTTTACCCCAGTATTGCTTAATCTAGCTCTGATTATTAGCGCTATTTGGCTTGCGCCGCACCTAGAGCAACCCATTTATGCTCTTAGTATTGGGGTCTTGGTTGGTGGGTTACTTCAATTACTAATTCAAATTCCCGCCCTCAAGCGTTTGGGCCTATTACCCCGTATCGGCTTTTTACCAGGCGCTATTCATAAAGCCTTTCTCAATGCAGATGCGCGGCGAGTTTTGCGCTTGATGGGGCCGGCGGTTTTTGCTGTATCGGTGGCGCAAATTTCCTTATTAATTAATACCAATATTGCTTCACGACTGACTACAGGTAGCGTATCTTGGTTAAGTTATGCCGACCGCCTCATGGAGTTTCCCACTGCCCTACTGGGAGTTGCTCTCGGCACGGTTTTATTGCCAAGCCTTAGCAAAGCAAATGCAAATCAAGATCTCAAGCATGCTGAAGAATTATTGGTTTGGGGATTGCAACTCACTTTCCTGCTCGCCGCACCGTGTGCGCTCGCACTATTTTTATTCGGCGAACCAATTGCCGCTGTGCTTTATCACTATGGACGTTTTAGTGCGTTTGATGTATTAATGACACAACGTGCCTTAGCTGCTTACGGAGTTGGTTTGATTGGCCTGATTTTAATAAAAATTTTGGCCCCCGGTTTTTATTCGCGCCAAGATATTCGTACCCCAGTCAAAATTGCCCTAGTGGTTTTAGTCTCGACCCAGCTTGCAAATATCGTCTTTGTGCCTTGGCTAGGTCATGCCGGCTTAGCCCTATCGGTTGGTCTTGGAGCCTGCCTAAATGCTGCCATGTTATGGGTTGGCCTTTGCTGGCGCGGGGCATTACCAACTTCTGCAGGCTGGTGGAAATACCTAGCTCGGCTAACAGTGGGCTTAATTCCTCTTGGTTATATCCTGCATTACGGCTCGCAAGCCCATAACTGGATCGACTTACAAGCCCAGCCTTGGCTGCGCATTGGACTACTGACTGGCTGGCTCGGTCTTGCAGCGGTGATTTACTTTATCGGCATTAGGCTCGGCGGAATTCGCTGGCAAAATTTCCTACGTCATGCAAAATAGTAACTATGCCGACACGACAACTCGACTACTTTACGTCTCTGGTATCAGAAGATGAATCTTTTCCTCTTACTGAGGCGGCGATTGCAGTTGCTCAGCACGCTTTTCCTGACTTAGATGTCCAAACTGTCCTGGATCAAATTGATCAACTCGGCGATCGTCTGAAACAACGTATTACCCCTGAAACTTCAGCAGTACAAAAGCTACAGCATCTAAAGCATTTCTTTTATAGCGAATTAGGCTTTGGCCCAAATCCAAATGATTTTTATGCACCTGAAAATTCCTATATTCATCATATTATTGAAAGTCGGCGTGGCATTCCTATTTCGCTTGCGATGCTGATGATGGAATTAGGCCAACAGATTGGCCTTAAGATTCGTGGCGTCTCTTTTCCCAACCATTTCATGATGCGCATTTCCTTGCAGCAAGGTGAAATTGTGATGGATCCATTAACTGGTGCCTCACTTTCAAAAAATGAATTACAAGAAATGCTTGACCCCTATTTAGACGCTAAGGGATATCAAGATGAAGTTAGCCTGCCTTTAAATATTTTTTTACGAGCCTCTAGCCCGCGGGAAATTTTGTCGCGCTTTCTGCGCAATCTAAAATTAATCTATACCGAAAATGAACGTTGGGAAAGATTGCTCGGTGTGCAGCAGAGGTTAGTTATTTTATTGCCTGATTCAATCGAAGAAATTCGTGATCGGGGCCTGATTCTCGCCCAACTAGAATATTTACGTCCAGCGCTTGAAGATATGCAGCGCTACTTAGTCGCATCACCAGAAGCAGGTGATGCAGATGAAATTCGTGAACACATTGCAACCTTAGAAAGCCAGAGTCGGCAGAATTAGTTGTGCTAATTGAACTATTCAGCTTTGCCGCTTGTTGCGCAGCGCTTGTACAGTCTTAATTAATGCAGCAAAAGCCACTGGCAAGGCTGCTGCGCCAACCCCAACCAAAACAATGACATTTAAATTTTCACGAATGATTGGAATATTACCGAAAAAATATCCTGCAACCACTAACCCAATGACCCAAATACCAGCACCGACAATATTAAAAAATTGAAAACGCGCAAAATTCATTGCAGAAACGCCTGCGACAAAAGGTGCAAAGGTTCTAACGATCGGTAAAAAACGGGCCAAAATAATTGTTTTACCTCCATGTTTTTCATAAAATGTATGGGTTTTACGCAAAGCAGCTTGATCAATCCAGCGTGACTGGCTGGCAAATACCTTTTCGCCAATCCAGCGACCAATAAAATAATTTACGGTATTACCAACAACTGCGGCCACTAATAAACCGCCACATAAGGTAATTGCATTAAAGTGACCAGTAGCACAATATGCTCCAGCTATAAATAATAATGAATCACCCGGTAAAAAGGGAGCAATGACTAGACCAGTTTCAGCAAAAACAATTGCGAACAATATGCCATAGGCCCAATTGCCATAATTTTGAATCACCAAATCTAAATGGCGATCAACGTGTAAAAAGAAATCGCCTAATTGGATTAAGGTATCCATTAGCTTAGCCCCTTCAATTGAAATTGAGGTGGATATTAACAGGCTTAGCTACTCAAGGTTCTTATAATTACTGAATGCCCCTAAAACAGCCCACTAGGCCAACCAGTAACCCCTCTGAAAGCCCCCATACGATTCTCTGTATTACGGGACCTACTGGCAGCGGCAAAAGTCATTTAGCCCTCACGGTGGCTCAGCAGGTTGCGCTACATGGGATTCAAGTTGAATTAATTAGTATGGATTCAGCCTTAGTCTATCGGGGATTAGATATTGGTAGTGCGAAGCCTTCACAAGCTGAACGTGCAGCAATACCGCATCACTTAATTGATATTCTTGAGCCTCAGGAAAGCTACTCCGCAGCACGTTTTGCCCAAGATGCAAAGCGCCTTTGCCAAGAAATACAGGCTCGCGGCAATCTTCCTATCGTGGTTGGTGGCACTATGTTGTATTGGCGTGCGTGGGCTTATGGCTTATCAAGACTACCAGTTGCGAACCCGCTACTAAGAGAGCAATTAGAAACACGGGCAAAGTCCTTGGGCTGGCCAGCCTTACATGCCGAGTTGCACCAAGTTGATCCCCTTACTGCTGCGCGCCTTCAGCCCCATGATTCACAACGTATTCAACGCGCACTCGAAGTCTTTTTAGTCAGTGGACGATCGATGTCGAGTTTGCTGGCTGACGATCCTAGCCATGATGGGCGCAATGGCGCAATTATTCCTCCTGATCTAAAACTAATTACGCTTGAACCAGGCGAACGCAAACTTTTGCATAAGGATCTTACAAGCCGCTTTGACGCCATGCTTGATAAAGGTTTGATTGACGAAGTTGCTGCACTACGTAAGCGCCCTGAAATTCATGCTGATCTACCAGCAATGCGGTCTGTTGGCTATCGCCAAGTATGGAATTACTTAGCAGGCCAAGACACTTATGACGGCATGCGTGAAAAAGCCTTAGCCGCCACGCGTCAACTTGCGAAGCGACAGTTAACTTGGCTAAGGGCAATTTCAGGAAGACAATGCTTTGATTCACAGAGTCTTGACGGCCAACGGCAGGCCCTCGACTATTGCTTAACTCAACTACTTCACTCGCCTACTTAACTCACCCACTCAGGGCAACTGACAATTAAATGACGAGTGCTTGGGGCTCGCCAGACGGACGCTCGCGAACCTCACCCACTACCCAAGCCTGCAAACCCTTAGTAACTAGTGACTGTAAAGCAGTTGCTGCTAGCTCGGGGGTGACAATCAAGATCATTCCAATGCCACAGTTAAATACCCGCACCATCTCGGCATCGGCAACGCTACCTTGCGTTTGTAGCCAACGAAATAAAGCTGGTAGCTGCCAAGTATCACGCTGTAAAACAGCTTGCATTTTTTCAGGCAAGACCCGCGGCACATTATCAACAATGCCGCCGCCAGTAATATGCGCTAAGCCTTTTATCTCAATTTCAGTCATGAGCTGTAAGAGTGGTTTAACGTAAATTTCAGTTGGTGCCATAACCGCCTCTATTAATGGCCGACCATCTAAATCATCGCTTGGCTTTGCCCCAGCATGCTCAATAATTTTTCGCACCAACGAATATCCATTGCTATGGGCGCCACTCGAAGCAATTGCTATCACTGCATCTCCAGGGCAAATTCGTGAGCCATCAATAATTTTTGATTTTTCGACTGCGCCGACAGCAAAACCAGCTAAATCGTATTCTCCGGGGGGATACATGCCGGGCATCTCTGCTGTTTCACCACCAATCAAGGCGCACCCTGCCAACTCACAGCCTTTAGCAATTCCGCTAATTACCGTCGCAGCGGTCTCAACACTTAATTTACCGCAAGCAAAATAATCAAGGAAAAATAAAGGTTCAGCCCCTTGTACCAAAATATCATTCACACTCATCGCAACCAAATCTTGGCCAATAGTGGCATGGCAATTCCATTCAAAAGCCAGTCTAAGCTTAGTGCCAACCCCATCAGTACCTGAAACCAAGACGGGCTCACGATAGCGCTTGGGAATCTCAAAAAGGGCTCCAAAACCCCCAATCCCCGCTAAAACCCCCTCACGCATGGTCTTTTTGGCCATAGGCTTGATTCGTTCAACCAAGGCGTCGCCGGCATCAATATCGACTCCAGCATCACGATAGGAGAGGCCTTTAGCTTGAAGAGGGGAAGATTTAGTCATAAAAAAGGAGTTAATTAGGAGTGAACTGTACTTGATCAGTAGAATCATTGAATTCTAGAGGATCAACGCACCATGGCCGAAATTTTTACTCCCTTTCTTGCCGCCTTCATTTTGGCGTACGCTTTACGTCCAGTAGGCTTATGGCTCGAGCGTCATCGTCTGCCAAAAGCATTGGCTGCCGGTTTAGCAATGGTTTTTGGTTTAAGCCTTCTGGCCAGCATTGTCATTCTGCTAATTAGCCTAATTGGTCAAGAAATTCCCTTAATTAAGGCGCAATTGCCTAGCTGGATTGAAAAAACCCAATTGTGGCTAGCGCCAAAATTGGCCGAGCACAATATTGTTTTTGATTGGGGCGCACTTAAAGAAATCGCCACTCAAAAAATTGGTGCTTTATTAAGCGATAACGCTAAGAACGTAGTTAATACCACCTTAGGCACCATCCTCTCGTCGGGCGGATCAATTCTTAGTGTTTTAATCGATTTAGTCTTAACACTTTTTGTGTTGTTTTATCTTCTGCTTGATTGGAATCACTTCTTTGAATATTTAAAAAAATTAATACCTTTGCGCTTTCAAGCAACCGCCCAACATCTTTGCGCTAAAGCCGATGGTTTACTCTCACAATATTTGCGCGGTCAAATACTAGTTATTTTGGTGATGGCAGTTTATTACTGCGCGGGCCTTTCCATTATTGGTGTACGTGGCGCAATTGCTTTAGGAGTCTTTACCGCAATTGTGGTCATCATTCCTTATTTAGGTTTTTGGCTGGGATTTATACTCGCTGTCCTCGCGGCTATTTTGCAGTTTGGTCTTACAGCAGAAGTTGTTGGTGTATTAGTCATATTTGGTATTGGCCAAATGTTAGAGGGCTTTTTCTTAACGCCTCGTCTCGTCGGCGAGCGCATTGGCCTTCATCCAGTCGCAGTATTATTTGCCTTACTCATCTTCGGTAAACTGTTTGGATTTGTTGGAGTACTGCTTGCCTTACCAGCCAGCGCAGTGAGTCTGGTCCTGATTCAATTTGCTTGGTCGCTATATACGGCATCAAATTGGTATCAAGGATCAAAAAAATAATCGTGATGATGCCAAATCCAGCGCTACCGAAACAATTTGCGCTTGACCTTAGTCAGCCCCAGCAGGCAACTCTAAATAATTTTTTAGCGACTGGTAATCAAGCTTTACTGGCTCATCTGCAATCACTAGTTGCAGGCTGGAATCAGCAACCTTCAATCAATTCGCTGCATGCGCTCAATCATCGCTGGCTTTACTGGTGGGGGGCAAATGGCTCGGGTCGCTCGCATTTACTGGGTGCCTTAAATCATGCCGCCCACCAACTCGAGTTACAACACTTTGCCCTACAAGCAAGCGAGCCCGTTTCGTGGGTTCGCTTAGAAGA
This sequence comes from Polynucleobacter meluiroseus, assembly GCA_945878885.1. GTDB lineage: Bacteria > Pseudomonadota > Gammaproteobacteria > Burkholderiales > Burkholderiaceae > Polynucleobacter > Polynucleobacter meluiroseus_C. The sequence goes on from CAMCUP010000006.1 coordinate 36,199, forward strand.
AAGGTTGCCGCATTTACTGACCCAAACTCAAGCCGTCATTATTACGATTGATGATGTTGATCAGCTTGACGAACGTTTATCTGCAGCACTTTTTCGTATTTTGAATCTTGTTCATGGTAGTCATAACTTATTTATTTTTATGGCTGGCAATAGTGCGCCTGTTAGTTTGCAATTACGTGAGGATTTGCGGACTCGCTTAGCCTGGGGCTTGGTATTTCAAGTGCAACCCTTAAATGATGATGAGAAAATGCAGGCATTGGAACAAGCCGCTGCTGAGCGTGGTTTAAATTTATCGCCCGAAGTACTGCCTTGGTTATTGCAACGCTTTTATCGCGATATGCCAAACTTAATGGCGCTGTTAGATGCACTCGATGCGTATTCTTTAGAAATGAAGCGGGCAGTTACTTTACCGCTAGTGCGTGAATTACTTCAAATTTCACCTAACTCGATGAGTAACTCTAATCATGGTAACGCTGGATGACAAGCTTAGCATTATTTGATTTAGATCACACCCTGTTGCACTTCGATAGCGACTACGAATGGGGCCAATTTTTAGTGCGCCTTGGGGTGGTTGATGGAGCAGTATTTGCTCAAAAAAATGAACAGTTTTATAGCGACTATAAAGAAGGTAAGCTTGATATAGATGCATTTTTAAGTTTTGCCCTAAAGCCGCTTTCTGAGCATTCGCGCCCCCAATTAAAAGCTTGGCATGAGATCTTTATGGCCGAAGTAATTACTGGCAAAGTACACTCGCAAGCAATTGATTTAGTAAAACGCCATCTCGATGCTGGAGACTTGTGTTGTGTTGTAACGGCTACGAATAGTTTTGTTACGCGACCAATTGTTGAAAGTTTTGGCATTACTCATTTAGTAGCAACTGAACCTGCCACAGTAGGCGATGCGCCTGAAGCTAACTTCACTGGCACTGTTAAAGGCATACCTAGTTTTCGAGATGGGAAAATTCACCGTGTTGAAGCGTGGTTAAGTGGCTTAGGGCTATCATTAGCCAAACTACCCCGCAGTTATTTTTATTCTGATTCACTCAATGACTTACCCTTACTTGAAAAAGTAACTGATCCAATCGCCACTAATCCAGATCTACTTTTACGCGCCGAGGCCCAAAAAAGGGGCTGGCCAATTCTTGAGCTATTCAATTGATTACTAAGTTTATTAAAGGGCTGATTAAGCGCCAGCAAAAACCTAAAGTCACTGGTGCTAAAAGCGCAAATACTCCCCAACGCATTAGCAAAAAAACCCATCGCATTGATCCCCATTTATTGTCAAAAAATGCTGTCAAAGTTACCCATGTTTTACAACAGGCTGGTTTCTCTGCGTTTATTGTGGGCGGAGCAGTACGAGACTTAGTGTTGGGCATTAGCCCAAAAGATTTTGATGTTGCTACTAATGCTACTCCTGAAGAAGTACAAAAATTATTTCGTAAATCCCGCTTGATTGGGCGACGCTTTCAAATTGTGCATGTCACTTTCTTTGGTAAGGAACGACCCGAAATTATTGAGGTTTCAACTTTTCGAGCGATGCTTGACCATGTGGGAGAACATGTCGCTGAAAGTGGGCGCATCTTACGCGACAATGTCTGGGGTACACAGGCAGAAGATGCTGAGCGTCGCGACTTCAGTATTAATGCAATGTATTACGACCCTGCCTCTGAAACTGTGTTTGATTATCACGGCGGTATGCATGATATGCAAAAAAAGACTTTACGGATGATTGGCGAGCCGAGTAAGCGCTACCGAGAAGATCCGATTCGGATGTTAAGAGCGATTCGTTTTGCCGCTAAAACAGGTTTTACGCTTGATCCCGATACACGTGCACCAATTGCCGATTTAGCTGATCTAATTCATGACGTGCCAAGCGCACGACTCTTCGATGAAATTCTCAAACTGCTGATGTCGGGCCACTCTTGGCCTGCAATTGAAGGTCTGCGGGCAGCTGGGCTACACCATGGCTTACTTCCACTGCTCGACAAGGCCTTAGATGGAGATTCTACTACCGGCACTGGCACCGAGTTCATCAAGCTATCGCTGTCAAATACCGATGAGCGCATTCAAGCAGGCAAAGGCGTCTCGGCAGGCTTTCTCTTTGCTAGTTTGCTGTGGCCCGACTTAACCCAAAACTGGCGACGTAATTTGGCTGGGGGTATGGCGAATGTGCCTGCCCTGCACGCTGCGATGGATGACACAGTTACCAGCCAAAATAGTGGGGTTACTATTCAACGGCGTTTTGAAGCAGATATGCGCGAAATTTGGACTATGCAGCCCCGCTTTGAAAAACGTCTGGGCCGTTTCCCCCACCGCCTAATTGAATCGCCTCGCTTTCGAGCGGGCTATGACTTTATGTTATTGCGCTGTAGTACAGGCGAATTACCTAGTGCATTAGGTTATTGGTGGACGCAATTTATTGATGCCGATGTCAGTGCCCGAGAAGAACTTATTGCATTAGCTAAAGAAGAAGACCTAAAAAATGGTACTGCGACAAAATTAGTTAATAAACGGCGGCGGCGTAAATCCAAAGGCGCATCCTCACCGAATGCTGAAGACTTAAAAACCTAGTTACTGAAAATCGTTATCTGATCCCTGTTTATCATGCTTTAACTCAGATTAAGAGCCGCCATCGCTGCGTTTTTACCTGCAATGCGCCCAAATGCCGTGCCGATCGCCATCCCTATTCCTGCTGTGTAACCTTTGCCCAAGACATTTCCTGCCATCATCTCGCCAGCCACAAATAAATTATGGCTGGGCTGGCCATTAAAGTGCACCGCGGTAGTTTCATCAGTTTTCAAGCTAAGATAAGTAAATGTAACGCCGGGTCTGAGAGGGTAAGCATAAAAAGGTGGTACGGTAATCTGGGTAGCCCAATGGGTTTTGGCTGGAGTAAGCCCCTCGGTATGACAATCATCCAAGGTGGTATGGTCAAAAGTTCCCAAACGACAAGCAGCATTGAAATCATCAATAGTTTGATTTAACGCCAAGGGATCGAGTTTTAGCTGTAATGCGATATAAGTGATGTTATCGGCAGTTGTGCCCTCAAATACAGGTGGCATAAAGCGGCCAATCGATTTTGAATCAATAATAGAATATGCAATTTGATTAGGCTGTTGCGCCACTAAGCGACCCCAAATCGCATACCGCTTAGGCCAAAAATCTTCACCCTCATCATAAAAACGTTGGGCATTCTCATTCACAACGATGCCAAGTGAGACGCAATCGATGCGTGTACAAATACCGCCGTTATATAAGGGTGCACGAGCATCTATGGCGGCCATATGGGCTTGCGTAGGATCGCCAACTGAATCAGCCCCTGCTTCAATCATATTTTTTAATAAGACGCCTTGATTAAAAGTTGTACCACGAATTAAAAAGTTGTCAGCTGGGCTCTTACCCTGCTCATCTATACCCCAAGCTTCTCTTTGCCATTCAATATTCGACTCAAAACCGCCAGCGGCTAATACACAAGCTTTGGCTGTAATACGCTCGCCATTTTCAAGGATGGCTGCACTAAATTGATCGCCCTCTAACTTAATCGACTTTACCGGTGCGTTATAACAAATTTTCACGCCTAATTTTTCAGCGCTGCGGTAGTATGCATTGACTAAAGCCTTGCCTCCGCCCATAAAAAAAGCATTGGTTCGAGATAAATGCAAAGTTCCCGATAGCGGCGCTTGAAAATGCACACCATATTTACGCATCCACGTGCGGCAAGTACTAGATTCTCGAATTGCAATTTTGGCCAGCTTCTCATCAGTAATACCACCAGTGACCTTTAATAAATCTTGCCAATACTCATCTGCTGAATACACCTCCAATAAAACATCTTGTGGCTCGTCATGCATACAACGAATATTGCGCGTGTGAGTTGAATTTCCGCCTCGCCATTCAAATGGGGCTGACTCTAATAAACAGACTGAGGCACCGGCCTCACGCGCCGTGAGCGCAGCACAGAGGGCTGCATTTCCACCACCAATCACTAGAATGTCAAACATCAATAAAGCTCATAAAAGGGTTTCAAGCCACTACTAAAAAGAAGTTATTATGGCGTAATTCATGTACTTGTGCGCCTCTCTAGAAGAATCGCACTAACCACTTATATTTCTAGCCAGCAAACTTTTGTTTTTTTCTGTAAAGTAGTCCTAACTTGAATTGGGGCTTTTAATGGCGCGTGCTTTTATTGGATTTGGCGGTAATCTTGGTGATACGCGACAAATTATCACCGATGCCATCGTATGTCTTGCCTTACGCAATGAATTACACATTGTGACCAAGAGTTGTTATTACCAAAGCGCCCCAGTCGATGCTCTTGGAAATGATTATATTAATGCCGTGGTTGAAATTGAAACTGAATTACAACCTTATGGATTGTTGTATGTTTGCCAGGCAATTGAGCAGCAATTTGGCCGTGAACGACCTTACGAAAATGCGCCCCGCACCCTCGATTTAGATATTTTGATTTACGATGGTTGCTCTCAAAATGATATGGAACTTACTTTGCCTCACCCCCGAATTACTGAGCGCTCATTTGTATTGTTACCCCTACTCGAAATTTGCCCTGAATTATTTTTACCTGAATTTGGCATTCTTAAAGCCTTTTTACCGCAAGTAGTACACCAACGCATTGATAAACTACCTTGTAGAAACTGCACCTGCGATGCAAAACTTAGCAATAACCCCACTACAAACCCAAATTCGCGCCCAAGTACGCATTAATTCATTACACTCACCCCTGTGAGTTACTCAGACGGCGTCATGCCAATTACCATCAATACACTGCTTGCCATGTATGAAAAAGGCGAGAAGATTACCATGCTTACCGCTTACGATGCTACTGCGGCGGCATTATTAGACCGCGCAGGTGTTGATGTCATTTTAGTTGGCGACTCTTTAGGCAATGTTGTGCAAGGGCACACCAGCACAACGCCGGTTACCGTTGCTCAAATGGCCTATCACACTGCCTGCGTTAATCGCGCCAATACCCATGCCTACTTAATTGCCGACCTTCCTTTTGCAAGCTATGGTGAGCCCCTGCAAGCCCTCGATTCGTCGGCCGAATTAATGCGGGCAGGCGCTAACATGGTGAAACTTGAAGGTGGGCGATGGCAAATTGAAACCATCCAATTTTTGGTCGATCGCGGCGTGCCGATTTGTGCACACTTGGGTTTATTGCCTCAATCTGTGCATATCCTTGGAGGGTACAAAGTGCAAGGCAAAGTAGCCGATGCTGCTAGTGCAATGGTCGCTGAAGCTAAAGCATGTGTCGCAGCTGGCGCACAAATGCTAGTGCTGGAAGCAATTCCATCTGCTTTAGGAAAACGAATTACTGCAGAAATTTCAATTCCAACTATTGGTATTGGTGCTGGGGTCGATTGCTCAGGACAAGTCCTGGTCTTACCCGACATGCTGGGAATGAGCCCTGGTAAACCAGCGAAGTTTGTCAAAAACTTTCTTCTCGGAGAGCCCTCAATCGAAGCTGCCGTCAAAGCCTTTATTAAAGAAGTGAAGGCAGGAACCTTTCCTGCCGAGCAACATGGCTTTAGCTAAAAAAACTGCGTACTCGATCAACCCAGCCGTTTTGGTGTGGACTATGTTTTTCACCACCTTGTTTTAAGTTTTCATCAAATTGACGCAATAATTTTTTCTGCTCCTCTGATAGCTTCACGGGTGTTTCTACAATCACATGAACATAAAGGTCGCCTAGCACAGCCGATCTTAGAGCCTTCATACCCTTATTGCGTAAACGGAAGGTCTTACCAGTTTGAGTTCCTTCTGGAACTGGAAACTCAACCCGCCCCGATAAGGTTGGCACTTCAATTCCTCCGCCAAGCGTGGCAGCCGCATAGGAAATTGGCATCTGTACATGCAAGTCACTACCATCGCGCTCAAAAACGGGATGCGACTTGACACGTACTTCGACGTATAAATCTCCCGCTGGGCCACCATTAATGCCTGGCTCACCATTACCCACTGAGCGTACACGCATGCCATCATCAATTCCCGCGGGAATTTTGATTTCTAGGGTTTTTTGTTCTTTAATTTTGCCGCTACCTTGACACTGTTTGCAGGGCTTAGGGGTATATTTACCCGTGCCCCGACATTTTGGGCAAGTTTGTTGCATCGAGAAAAAGCCCTGCGACACCCTAACCTGGCCACGACCATCGCAAGTGGGGCAATCCTCTACCTTTGTACCTGGCTCAGCTCCAATACCTTTGCAATGCTTGCAATCGCTCCAACTCGGCACGCGAATTTGGGTTGAATATCCTTCGGCTGCTTGCTCTAAAGAAATCTCCATGTTGTAACGTAAATCAGAGCCTTTGTAGACCTGTGGACCTCCTGAATTACGTCCGCCAGACTGGCCAAAGATATCGCCAAAGATATCGCCAAAAGCATCGGCAAAACCACCCGTTGCACCGCCGCTAAAACCGCCCATTCCTCCCATACTGGGATCAATTCCAGCATGACCATATTGGTCATAAGCACCACGTTTTTGAGGATCAGTTAATACTTCATAAGCTTCTTTGGCTTCTTTAAATTTAGATTCAGAACCCTTGTTATCAGGATTGCGATCGGGATGGTGCTTCATCGCTAGCTTACGATAGGCTTTTTTAATTTCCTCTTCACTCGCGGCTCTAGCGACGCCAAGCACATCGTAATAATCGCGTTTACTGGTTGCCACAGGTTATTCCTTTCAACTTCATTAAAACGGCACAAGTCGGCGCAAGGCCGACTTGTTAATTAACAGCTTCAGGTTAAAGTTAATTACTTCTTCTCATCAACTTCTTTAAATTCCGCATCGACCACGTCGGCATCTGGAGCACTGGCACCGCTGGCTGCACCGCCAGCTGCACCTGCAGCTCCTGCAGCTCCTGCAGCTCCTGCAGCTTTAGCCTGCTCGGCAGCCTGTACTTTTTCACTGAGTTTTTGAGCGGCCTTTCCTAGCGCTTCAGTTTTCGCTTCGATCTCAGCCTTGTCGCTACCCTTAATTGCTTCTTCTAAAGATTTCAAGGCAGCTTCAATTGCTTCTTTTTCACTAGCGTCTAAAGCACTAGCATGCTCTTCCAAGGTTTTCTTGGTGGAGTGAGCAGCTGCATCTGCAGTATTGCGAGCTGTTACTAATTCAAGCATTTTTTTATCTTCTACTGCATTGGCTTCGGCGTCTTTCACCATACGTTGAATTTCATCTTCAGTCAGACCTGAATTTGCTTTAATCGTGATTTTATTTTCTTTACCAGAGGCCTTGTCTTTTGCAGTGACATGCAAAATACCATTGGCATCAATATCAAAGGTCACTTCAATTTGTGGCAAACCGCGTTGTGCAGGCGGAATGCCCTCTAAATTAAATTCACCCAATAATTTATTAGCGCTGGCCATTTCACGCTCGCCTTGGAAGCACTTAATGGTAACTGCTGGCTGATTATCTTCGGCAGTGGAATAAACCTGGGAATGCTTTGTTGGAATAGTCGTGTTCTTCAGAATCATCTTCGTCATCACACCGCCAAGGGTTTCAATTCCCAAAGAAAGCGGGGTTACGTCGAGCAAAAGCACATCTTTGCGATCGCCCGATAACACTGAACCCTGAATCGCGGCGCCTACTGCGACAGCTTCGTCGGGGTTAACGTCTTTACGAGGCTCTTTACCAAAAATTTCTTTGACCTTATCTTGTACTGCAGGCATCCGTGTCTGGCCACCAACTAAAATGACATCATCGATATCGGCAATCGATACGCCAGCATCTTTAATCGCTATTTCGCATGGGCCTTTAGTGCGGTCGATTAGACCCTCAACTAAAGATTCGAGCTTAGAGCGGGTTAATTTCAAATTTAAATGCTTTGGACCGCTCGCATCTGCTGTCACATAAGGCAAGTTAATTTCGGTTTGTTGGGCAGACGAGAGCTCAATCTTGGCCTTTTCAGCAGCATCTTTTAAGCGCTGCAAAGCTAACACATCTTTACTTAAATCAACGCCCTGCTCTTTTTTAAATTCAGCGATGATCCAATCGATAATACGTTGATCAAAATCTTCACCGCCAAGAAATGTATCGCCATTAGTTGATAACACTTCAAATTGTTTTTCGCCGTCAACGTTGGCAATTTCAATAATTGACACATCAAAGGTGCCACCACCAAGGTCGTATACCGCAATTTTGCGATCTACTTTATCTTGTTTATCGAGACCGAATGCTAGTGCAGCTGCAGTCGGCTCATTAATAATCCGCTTGACATCGAGACCAGCAATTCGGCCAGCGTCTTTAGTGGCCTGACGTTGACTGTCATTAAAATAAGCTGGCACAGTAATAACTGCTTCAGTGACTTCTTCGCCCAAATAATCTTCGGCAGTCTTTTTCATTTTGCGCAAAATTTCTGCTGAAACTTGTTGTGGTGCCATTTTTTTGCTGCGCGCCTCAACCCAAGCGTCACCGTTATCGGCCTGCACAATTTCATAAGGCATCAAGGTGATGTCTTTTTGCACTTCGGCATCCGTAAATTTGCGGCCCATTAAACGCTTGACGGCATAAATAGTGTTTTTAGGATTGGTCACCGACTGTCTTTTAGCGGGCGCTCCAACCAATACTTCACCGTCTTCGGTGTAAGCAATAATCGAAGGGGTGGTACGACCACCTTCAGCGTTTTCAATTACCTTGGGGGCGTTGTTTTCAACAACCGATACACACGAGTTGGTTGTGCCCAAGTCAATGCCAATAATCTTTCCCATATCTGCTCCAAATAAATAATTGCGGGTTAATACTGCTTCTTAAATAAATTTATAAATCATTGTCTTTCTGATAAATGGGGGCAAAAAGCCCAAATTCAAGCCCTAAAGAGGCCTTTTTTGGTCTCCTTTCGGTGCTTTTGGGCTTTTTAGACTGTCAAACCCTGCTAACTACTTAGCCTGACTGACAGTTACAAGAGCTGGCCGAAGAATGCGATCAGCCAATAAATAACCCCTTTGTAATACGCTAACCACGGTATTGGCATCTTGGTCTGCGGGCACCATTGCAATAGCTTGGTGTAAGTGGGGGTCAAACTTGTCACCAAGCGCAGGATTAATTTCGCCTAAACGGCCTTTTTCAAAGGCTGAAGACAATTGTTTTAAGGTGATATCAAGGCCCTCTTTAAAGCCCTTTGCATCGACCGCTTCGGTCGCTAAGGCGGCATGCAAGCTATCGGCCACAGGAATCAGGTGCTCAGCAAAATTTTCAATCGCAAACTTATGTGCCTTGGCAATATCTTCGGCAGCTCGGCGGCGGATATTTTCCCCTTCCGCTTTAGCGCGTAAAAAGTTATCCTGCATTTCGCTTAATTTTTGATTCAGATCGGCTATTTCTGCCTCAGAGCCCATGTTTGGAATTGGGGCAGAAGCTGTGTCATCTGCCGCACTGGTCGTGTGGGCATCGGCTTGTACAGTGCTTGTATCTTCAGGCTGGGGATTATTTTTTTGTGGGTCAGGTTTTTCTTGGGTCATACGATTAGTTGGGGATAAGGTCGGTTTTTTCAAGTGCTGTAGTTAATTATCGCCCGCAAAGCGGGACATTACTAGTGTGGCGCGCTCCTCGCGTAAATGTAACTCAGTCGCTGTTTCTGGCTTCATTGGCCAACCACCTAAATGGCTTTTAGCAATCATCATTAGGGCATCAATCCACTGTGGGCTATCATTTAAACAGGCAATGTAGTTGTAGTTTTTACCACCTGCTTCTTCAAAAAGAATTTTGCCCTCCATGGCGATTTCTTCTAATGTTTCTAGGCAGTCGGCAGGGAAACCAGGGCATACAATATCAACGCGGGGGCATTCTTTTGCTCCTAAAGCCTCGAGTGTTAAAGCGGTGTAGGGCTTAAGCCATTCGGCCTTACCAAAGCGTGATTGAAAAGTCACTAAATACTGCCCCGGCTCAAGATCTAAAGCCTCACCCAACAAACGTCCAGTTTTTAAACATTCACAATGATAAGGGTCACCCAATAGCAAATTACGTTTTGGCAGGCCATGAAACGACATAACTAAGCGCTCACCAGCGGCAAAGTTGGGGCGCCCATTTTGCTGCCAAAAAGGTATGATGCTCTGGCTTAATGCACTGATATAAGCAGGGTTATCGTGAAAATTTTTGACGATACGTAACTCGGGCTGATTGCGCCAACGACTCATTAAACGCAAGATTTCATCAAAGCTTGAAGCTGAGGTAGTGGCAGAGTATTGCGGATATAAGGGTAAAACCAAAAGTCGCTCAATAGTGCCCAGGGCTTTCATTTTTTCAAACACTGCATTCATCGAAGGTTGGCCATAGCGCATTGCTAATTCAACCACTATTGAATCTTCAGCATGCGTAAATTTGGCTTGCAAGGCCTGTGCTTGTAAGCGGGAATAATGCAACAAAGGCGAGCCCAAATCACCTAGCCAAATCGAAGCATATTTTTTGGCTGAGGTGCCACTGCGAATCGGTAAAATAATCAGGTTTAATAAAAGCCACCAGACTAATTTAGGAATTTCTACAACCCTTGGGTCGGATAAAAATTCTCGTAAATATCGGCCTACCGCCTGTCGCGTTGGAGCTTCAGGGGTGCCTAAATTCAGCAAAAGAATGGCGGTTTGCGTCGCACGCAAATGGGATGGTTGATTCACAAATAAGCTTCGACTGAATGGACTAAATTAGATTCAAGGGGCAAGGTTAACTCAGAATTCTCAAGTAAGTGGGTTGCTTAAAGCCCCAGACAATAACTTGGAAGTAATGTCAACGATCGGAATGACCCGATCATAAGCCATTCGAGTCGGACCGATAACCCCCAAAGTACCGACAATTTGCCCGTCAACGCTATATGGCGCGCTAATAATGGCCAAATCTTCGTAGGGTAGTAAATCACTTTCCCCGCCAATAAAAATTTGAATTCCATCGGCATGACTCGAAATATCAAGCAATTGCATCAGTACTGACTTTTGCTCGAGCATATCGAACATTTTGCGTAATTTATCTAAATTGGAGCTTAAATCACCCACATTGAGTAAACGTCGCTCACCCGAGACCACCATATCGGTTTGGGCAAAGGCTGACTCAGAAACACCTGTATTTAACGCCAAAACCATTAAGCCTGAGATATCGGTACGCAAATTATCCAACTCTAGCAACAAGCGCTTACGAACTTCTGAAAAGCTTTTCCCAGCAAACTGGGAGTTAATGTAATTGCCTGCCTCAATCAATTGGCTCGGACTGTAATCTTGGGTGGTAGGCAAAATACGGTTTTGCACGTCACCCTCTGGGGTAACCATAATTAACAGTATTTTGCGCTCGCCGAGTCGCAAAAATTCAATATGCTTAAAAATCTGGGCCCGTTTCGGTGTCATTACCACGCCAGCAAAATGGGTCAAATTTGAGAGCATTTCTGCCGCTGAGATCATTACCTGTTGAGGTGAATTAGGGGGTAAACCCTTCTCGATCGCCCGTGAGGCAAGCTCCTCGAGCGGTCGAACCGTTACCATGGTGTCAACAAATAGGCGATAGCCACGGGGGGTTGGTACCCGCCCAGCGGAGGTATGGGGGCTAGTAACCAAACCTAACTCCTCTAGATCTGCCATCACATTACGGATGGTGGCGGCTGATAAATCGAGCCCAGAAAAGCGCGATAAGGTGCGCGAACCAATAGGTTGCCCTTCCTCGATATACCGCTCGATTAAGGTTTTGAGAAGTGCGCGAGACCGATCATCCATGTTGCTAGTAATTTTATGCCTATGGTTTAATCGTTATATGTTAAGCCCATCCGCAAAATCAGCTCAAAATGGCTTTCGCCGAATTGCCCTCGTTGGCAAATATCAGGCCGAAGGCATTGGTGAACGACTCCACGAATTAGCCATCTTACTTGTCGAGCTTGGCTGCGAGGTTTTTGTTGAGGCAGATACCGCCAAACATGTTGAATTAAAACAATATCCTACGCAAACTCTCAACACTTTTGCGACCACGATTGATTTGACTGTCGTGCTCGGCGGTGACGGCACGATGCTTGGTATCGGCAGAAAGCTAGCAGGCAGTCAAGTGCCTTTGGTTGGAATTAATATGGGCCGCTTAGGTTATATGACAGATATTCCAATTCAAGATATTGCTAGTGTATTGCCGCAAATTATTCGCGGTGAGTATGAGGCTGATACACGTACACTATTAGATGCCGTGGTTCAGCGTGGCCAGCAAGTAATTAATCAGGCACTGGCCTTAAATGATGTGGTGGTCAATCGTTCTGGTACCTCGGGTATGTTAGAGCTCGCGGTTGCTGTCAATGGCTCATTTATGTATAACCAACGCTCAGACGGCCTAATTATTTCTACCCCTACCGGCTCAACTGCCTATGCTTTGTCGGCTGGAGGGCCAATTCTGCATCCTAAAGTACCGGGCATTGTGTTGGTGCCAATTGCGCCCCACGCCTTGTCTAATCGCCCTATTGTTTTACCCCAAGACGCGGTAGTCAGTATTGAGGTAGCAGGTGGTGGTGATGTAATTGTGAATTTTGATATGCAATCACTTACTAACTTGCAAATTGGCGATCGGATTGAAGTGCGCTTGTCGGATAAGTCGATTACCCTACTTCATCCACGCGGCCACAGCGATTACCAAACGCTGCGGGAAAAACTGCATTGGAATGAATACCCCTCGAAGTTTTGATTTCAGCAGCAAACTAAGAACTCATGTTGCAAACACTAATACTGCGTGACTTTGTCATCGTCGACCAAATTGAATTGGATTTTGCCACTGGCTTTACTGTATTGACTGGTGAAACTGGTGCTGGTAAATCGATTTTGCTTGATGCCTTAAGTTTAGTTTTGGGGGAGCGCGCTGATAGCAGTCAAATTCGTGAAGGTTGTAAGCGCGGAGAAATTAGTGCTTTTTTTAGACTCGAACCCCATTTACAGCCAAGCCTGCAAAATTGGCTTGAGGAGCAGGGTTTTCCACTTGAAGATAACGGCGAAAGCTTGCTCTTAAAACGAATCATTGAAACTAATGGGCGCAGTCGAGCCTTTATTAACGGTAGTGTGGCGACCTTAACCCAATTACGTGAAGCCGGCGATCAACTAGTTGATATTCATGGGCAACATGCACATCAACTCCTTCTTAAGGGCGGTGCACAACGTGATTTACTTGATCGCCATGCTGGCTTGACTGCTTTAGCAAAAAACGTAGCTGAACATTTTCGCCTCTGGAATGAAAGTCGACGTAGACTTGCGCAAGCTGAAAATGCTGGGCAAGATATGCAGCGTGAACGCGAGCGCCTGACATGGCAACTTGAAGAACTGCAAGCGCTTTCACCTCAAGAAGGAGAATGGCTAACAATTCAAAGTGATCATGCGCGCTTAGCGAATGCAGCAAAAATTATTAGCGGCTGCCAAGCGGTCATTGACGGGCTAAGTGAAGTTGAAAATTCAGTAGCAACGGTTTTATCTAAATCAAGCGCTGAGATCCAAGCCTTGAGTGCTCACGATAGTAAGCTCGCTGAAATTAGCGCGACCCTTGAAGCCGCCCAAATACAGATCGATGAAGCCGTACATAGTCTGACACGCTATCTCCAAAAAATTGAGCTTGATCCAGATCGACTTGAGGAAACTGAGGCACGCATGCAAGCCCTGCATGGCGCAGCACGTAAATTTAAAGTTCTCACAGAGCAATTACCCCAGCTCTTACTTGAAACGGAGGATAGTTTAGCAACCCTTGCCGCGGCTCAAAATATTGAGTTACTTAAAAAACAAGTTGCCGTAGCAGAAGCCGATTTTATGAAATTAGCCCAACAACTGTCACAACAACGATTAAGTATGGCGAAGCAACTGAGTCAAGAGGTTACCGCTGCCATGCAAGGTTTATCCATGGCTGGAGGCCAACTTCAAATTAGTCTACTGCCACTTGCCGAAGGCAGTGCAGGAGGCTTAGAGCAAATTGAATTTTTGGTTGCAGCGCACCCCGGAGCCACTCCACGACCACTGGCAAAGGTTGCTTCAGGCGGAGAATTAGCGCGGATAAGTCTTGCCATTAGTGTTATTACCAGTCAAGCTGCTTTTACTCCCACCTTAATTTTTGATGAGGTCGATGCTGGTATTGGTGGTGCAGTTGCTGAAACTGTGGGACGCTTATTACGTCAACTAGGCGAGTCGCATCAAATTCTTTGCGTTACCCATTTACCTCAAGTGGCCGCTCAAGGCAATCAACACCTCAAGGTAAGTAAGGCGGTGAGCAAAACCCATAATCAGGAAAAAACCCTTTCGCATGTTAGCCCGTTAAACCGAACTGAACGGGTCGAAGAGATCGCCAGGATGCTCGGTGGCGCAACCTTAACCGAAACTACTCGGCGTCACGCGCGCGAACTTCTGGAGCAGCATTAGGCTGCAATATTAACTGCCATAAACTCATCACCTGAACGCGTGCCTTGTCAAATTCAGGATGATCTTGCAAATTCAGGCGCGATTTATCATCCCCATCTAAACGTAAACGATGTTGTTTAGCTCTAAATAAACGATAGGCATTACCTACTGCAATTGCAGCAGAGCGATCAATCAATGCACAATCGGCAGCAATACTCAGTAAAGCAATATTGCCTAAATTTCCACTTAATTGCGGGTAACGATGGGCAAAAGCCAAGACTAAATATTGCACAATGAACTCAATATCAACCATCCCTCCAGCATCGTGCTTTAAATCAAAGTTGCTTGATCCATTCGGGTGGCCCTCATGCACCTTAAGCCGCATCGCTAAAATTTCGTTACGCAATGCTACGGGATCACGAATTTGCCCCAACACTTCAGCTCTAATCAGATCAAATTCCTTCCCTAGGTGAATTTGCCCCGCTGCAAAACGGGCTCGCGTTAAGGCTTGGTGCTCCCATACCCAAGCGACATTTTTTCCTTCGCGTAATTGATATTGCTTAAAAGCCCCTAAACTCGTCACTAAAAATCCAGCTGCACCATTGGGCCGCAAACGGGTATCAATTTCAAATAAAGTACCTGCAGAAGTAAAGGCGGTTAGCCAATTAATCATGCGCTTTGCAAATAAGTTATATATTTCTTGCGCCTTTAAATCGTCTTCAGTAGCTGCGTAGATAAATACCAAATCTAAATCGGAAGCATAACCGAGCTCTTTACCCCCTAATTTGCCATAGGCAATTACAGCAAATGGCGGCAGTTCGTCATTTGTCAGCGAAAATTTCTGTACCACCCCCGCCCAAACGCGCTCGTAAGTAACCTGCAAAATGATGTCAGCGAGTGCAGATAACCGATCGCTAATTTTTTCAACACCCAATGGCTCTTGGGTACCAATTCCTAAATCTGCCAGCAAAATTAGAAAGGTTTCGGTTTGGTGACAAACCCGCAATATATTCATTGCCTGTTCATCGGTATCGCTATCTTGTAGAGCATCATCTAGCCGTAAATCGAGATTTGTCTTTACTTCACGCCAGTACTCTTCAGGTGCATAAACTAATTTTTCCTCAGCACTTGAATCTAATAAATTATCGAGTAAGTGTGGGTGGCGGGTAAGGTATGTGGCCCCCCACTCGGAGGTTTTCAGTAGGGCAAATATATTATTTAAGGCTTGTGGATATTCAGCCAAAATTGCCAAATAGGCAGCACGCCGTGCAATTGCCTCCAACAAATCACAGAACCGCAAGAGAATGCGATCGGCCTCTTCGGGCTCAAGTGCCTCGACCACTAATAAATCAACTGCTTTTTTTAAAAGGTTGACCAGGATTAAACGACTTGACTCTGGTAAGGCTTTTTGTTTAGCACTAGCTAGCCACAATTGCCAGCGCCGTAAGGCCTCAGGAAAATGGCGCACATCAGGTTGCCAAGTAGGTGACAGGGCATCGACATTCAGACGATCATTTTTATCAAGCGCAAAAGCCTTGTCAAACAGCCGTGCTACGTTATTTTGATGGTGCTCTAGCTGAACCAGAAAATCAGCGCTAGGTGCTGGGTTGTTTGCCAACCCGTCGGGGCTAGACATGGTTTCTGCTAGTCGTTGCCGAGTTGCTTCATCTTCTGGTAAAGAATGGGTTTGTTGATCTTCCCAAATTTGCAAACGATGTTCTAAGCGCCTTAAAAATTGGTAGGCCTTAGCTAATTCATCAATTTCTGCTGGCGGCAATAAATTTTGCTGGGCAATTAAGCTTAATACTTCTAAAGTTGGTCGAATCTGAAACCGAGGATCTGTACCGCCACGCATTAATTGAAACATTTGCGCCAAAAATTCAATCTCACGAATGCCCCCGCGACCCAATTTAATATCTTGCACGCGGCTAGGACGGCCAGAGCGACTAATACTGCGACGCTCAGCTTCGCGCTGAATTTGGGCGTGTAATTCGCGTAGAGCGGCAATTACACCGTAATCTAAATGACGCCGATAAATAAAGGGTCGCACAATTTGCGTTAATGTTTTATTGCATCGCCCAAAGTTAATGGCAGAAGATGGTGGGCAAACTAAACGCCCTTTTATCCACGCATAGCGCTCCCACTCTCGACCTTGTACTGATAAGTATTCTTCAAGCATATCGAGACTACAAACTAATGGACCTGAGTCACCATTTGGCCGTAAACGCATATCTACCCTGAATACAAAGCCATTGGCATTTTGCTCGGCAAGTAATTTAATCACCCGCTTACCAGCCCTATCAAACCATTCATGATTTGATAGGGAGCTAACTCCTCCCTGAGTATTGCCATCTTGTTCATATAGAAAAATTAAATCAATGTCGGAGGAAACATTGAGTTCATAGCCACCTAATTTACCCATCCCCACCACCATCAGTGGCAGCTCACAATTTAAGGTATTACTCCAAGGCAAACCAAAACGGGTCTGGAGGTCTAAGCGGGCACGCAATACCGCTAAAGTAATCACTTGTTCGGCAAAAAAGCTAAGCGCGGCAGTAACCTCAGCTAAGCTGGCCAGCTGATTCAGGTCACGGAAAGCAAGCCAAATCATAAATCGCTGCCTTGCTAAGCGCATATGCGCCATGAACTCAGTTTCTGCAGTATTGGGATTACTTGCTGCCGCAATAGCCTCCGGCAAGAGCGCCAATATGCCCGCGCGCTCCAAGGGCAATTCCCCCCAAAGGGCTAGCCACTCCAGCCAATTCGGGTTCGCAATAAGCCAGCGATCAGAAAAAACTGAATGGCGCCGCAAATAGGCCACTTGGGACTGAAATAAGCTCATGACTCTATCTTAATCTGTGCTCTTGAGGAGGAACAGTCGGAGGCGGTAATGCTGACGGATAATACAGGTCATGCTCGGTAAATTAGGACCCCAAAACTTTAAATTAAAACGCTGGTGGCGGCGTTTATTTATTCTCATGGCAAGCCTGGCTATGCTCTTCGTTTTAGGGCATTTAACCATTCGCTTTTGGCTCTGGCCGCAAGTGGAAACCTCTAAACCAACAATTGAGCGCCTCATCGGTGCGCGCTTAGGCTCTGAGGTTGAAATTGATCAACTAACCGTTGCTTGGGTTGGACTTAGACCATCATTTCAAATTGAGGGCTTCCGGTTTACTTATCCATCTAAAAATAAAATACCAAATCTTGCGCCCCCGCTTGAAATTAAGCAAATCAAAGGGGAATTAAGTTGGCTGACTTTATATCACTTGAAACCCTATTTTGCACGCATTGATTTTGATGATGCGCGCATTGAGATACGCCGTGATAAAAAGGGTAATATTTCGATCGCTGGGGTTGATTTAAAAAATGACCCTAGTGATTTTTCAGCAGAAAATTGGCTCCTAGATCAAGATCAAATAAGTATCAATAATGCTCAAATTATTTGGCAAGATCTGGCGCGCAATCCGATTCCCATTTCAATTCAGCTTGATCGCTTTGTGCTCACGAATGGAATCCGCCGACATCACGGTGAATTAGTTTTACAAAGTCCTTGGCACAAACAGCCCTTGCAATTGCAAGCCAACTTTACCCACTATCTGGCGAGGGAAGCGGGTAACTGGCGCCATTGGGACGGTGAATTTTCTTGGGTTTTGAGTGGTTTAAATTTGTCCCAACTCTCCCAAGACTTTAAATTACCAATTTACTCGGTTGCTGGTTTATTAAGCTCTAAGGGCAAATTGGTGCTCGATGGCGGCAAACCAGAAAGTAGTGCCATCGAGTTCAATGGTGAACAAATACAACTACAGACTATGAAGGAGAAAGAGGGGCTCGGGTTTGGGCGCATTGAGCTTAACTTAACCCAAACTAGCGCTGGCAAAATATTTTTGCTGACCACTAAAAACTTAGCTTGGCGCGATCTGCAAAGCCCTTCAAATAGTGTCTTGAAAAAAATTGGGCCCATGACCTTTAAATGGCGAACGTCTGAAAAAAATGCTGAGCTAAAAGAATTTGGCTTCTCAGCTCCCTCCATTCAGATAGCAGACCTCACGCTTTTTGCTAAAAATTTACCCTTACCGAAAAAACTAAGCCAACTGATTGCTAATGCACGCGCAAGCGGCGAGCTACAAAATATTGACTTAAGTTGGGTAGAAAATAAATCGCCGTTGCCCTTGCCCTTGCCGTTGCCGTTGCCCTCGTCTTGGCTTGGTGAAGCTCAGCTCGACTTAAAACTCAGTGCAAAGTTAGTCGATTTAAGTTTTAACACTCCTTATAAGGCCCTTCCATCAGTTGCGCATTTAACAGGCACATTGTTGACCACTGAAAAAGCGGGCTCCTTGACGCTTGATTCGCAGCACTTAGCATTACAAATTAATAATTTTTTAAGCGACCCTAAAATTCAGTTTGACCAAGCTAGCGGCATTCTGGAATGGAAAAAAAATAAAACTAATTGGGAAATTAGCGGTAAAAAAATGCAGCTAGAAAATATAGATTTAGCCAGCAATTTCTCGGCCACCTATCTTTTAAAGGGGCCGAAAGAAGCCGATTTCCTTACTTTAGATATGAATTTTGCGCGTGCCGCGATGCCGCAAATTCATCGATACCTGCCAATTGCGATGGATGCAGAAACCAAGGCTTTTCTTGCTAAAGCGTTTACCACTGGTGAAGTCAAAAATGGCGTAATTCATATTAAGGGCGATCCAACTGAAATACCATATGCCAAACCTCAAGTGGGTGAGTTTTCAGTAAATCTACCTGTTGTTAATGCCACCCTTATTCCCGATCCACTTTTACCAATTAACGAAGGAAAATGGCCCAGCTTTAGTGCTGTCAATGGACAAGTAACAATTCAGCAAACTAAGCTTGATATTGCAATTGAGCAAGCAAAATACAATGCGGTAAATTTGCAGCAATTTACCGCCAGTATTGCCAATATGAGTGCGGCGAAACCAATTCTACAAATTAAAGGTGAGGCTCAAGGTGACATTGCGCAAATGTTTGCATATCTGCAACCAACCCCTGTCTTAATCAATCATGATCAGTTAAGTAAAAATCTTAAAGTATCTGGGCCAGCGGTACTGAAGCTCGATTTACAAATTCCATTAGCAACAAGCGCTGAGACCCTAATCGATGCTGAGTTAATACTTAATCAGAATCGCTCCCAATGGGGAGATTTTCCGCCCATGGAAAATATCCGCGGCACCTTGCGATTGCGTGATGAAAAAGCGGAGTTTGAAGATGTAAGCGCTAATTTTATTGGTGGTACAGTAAAAATCACAAGTGCGTTCGATAAAGTTAATAAAAAATTATTTGTACTAAGTGGCAGTGCTAATAGTGAAATAATCAAAACTTACCTAACCACCAACAAGCTTGCTACAAATCCATTTTTAAATGCTCTTAGTGGCAAATTTAATTACACGGGTACGATAGCTGCCACTAAATTAGCGGTTGACTTTAATCTTAATCTCGATTTACAAAATTTAGGGTTTTCAGTGCCTGCACCATTTAAAAAGGACATTGGCACAGTGCTGCAAGCAGAGCTTAATGTGCATAGTACGCCTGGCGATAAAACGAAGCCGCATATAGTCGATTGGTCAGGGCGAATTGGCGATTTAATTTCAGCGCAGGGTACTCTAACTGACGGCGAGCCGCCACGCCAAAGTATTGGTGTGGGCGTAGTAGCACCTAAGCCCACAAATGGTACAAATATAAGCTTGCAATTAGCCGAACTGAATGCCGATAGCTGGCAAACATTTTTAAGCAATCTAGGCAGTAATGAGGCGATAAATTCGAATGCTATCGATCTATCAGACATGGCTATTGATCAGATCAATGGCCAAATAAAAAATTTCATTTTTTTAAATCGCACTTGGCCTGATCTCAACATCACTGCTAGTAACAAAAATAATAACTTGATAACCCGAATCATTTCCCCTGCGCTCGCCGGTCAAGTTGATCTACAAATTAATTCAGCGTCCGGCAAACCCAATCGGGTTAGCGGCAAACTGAACTACCTGCATGTACCGCCAGCGAATGCCGCTAATCCCGCCGTCAATTCTGCAATGAATTTAGCAAACCAAGCGCTAACGCCTGCCTCTAACCAGAAAAAAATCCGCCTATTGCCCGATCTCGATCTCACTATTGGTGATTTTACTTGGGCAAAAGGTCAGCTCGGAATAGCAACCCTAAAAGCGAGCAACCAAGGTGATCGCTTTCAAATCGACTCTTTTACCGTTAGTAATCCAGAAGCGAAAGTCAGCATTACCGGAAAGTGGTTTGATGTTGCGCAAGCAGGTAATGAGCATACTTCGCTTGATGTTGAGTCTGATGTAAGCAATTTAGGCGTGATTATTTCTCGCTGGGGTAATCCCAATCAAATTGAAGGTGGTGCGGGGAAGCTTACCGCCAAACTTGACTGGCAGGGCTCACCCTTTGAACCTCAATGGAGTTCAATAGCTGGCCAACTCGACATTGATTTCAGTAGCGGACGCTTACTCGAAGTAGATACCGGTGCAGTGCAATTACTGAATGTCTTGAGCTTACAAAGCTTATTAAAATTTGCCAGCTTTAACGAAACAACTACGGCTGGTAATCTTACGAGCAAGGGTACTGCATTTAATCGCATTACAAGTTCGTTTAATATTCGTAATGGCGTGGCCCGTACGAATCAATTTAATATGGAATTAAACCAAGCGCGGGTTTTTATGTCGGGTTTAATCAGCATTCCTAATCAAACCCAAGATTTGCGCGTAACTATTTTCCCCACTCTTGATGCTACAACTGGAGCTTTGGCACTAGTTGCTATTAATCCCATAGCGGGCTTAGCCGCATTGGTAGGGCAATACTTGTTAACCAATCGAATTAACAAAGCTATGCAAACCGACTACCTGATTCAAGGTTCTTGGCAAACCCCAGAGATTATTCCATTAAATCAGCAAGGCCAGCCACTTGACCCAAGCATAATGGACTCAATTCGAAAACGCAATTTACTACGAGAGCAGCAAGAGCCAGCAGCAGCGCCATTACCGCGCGTGAGTACTTCAGCACAATAAAAACCCAGCAGAACCAACCATGAATACCTCAATCGATCCTCAAGAATTTCGTCTTGCTGCAGTGCAGATGGTGTCAACGTCAGATGTGAATGAAAACCTCGGGGTAGCTAGTCAACTCATTCAGCAGGCTGCCCAAGCCGGAGCCCAATTGGTTTTATTGCCAGAGTATTTTTGTTTAATGGGCATAAAAGATCTTGATAAAATTACCATTCGAGAAAAATTTGGTGCAGGCCTAATGCAAGACCAGCTTGCCCAATTGGCTCAAGAACTAAAAATTTACATCGTTGCCGGCACTATTCCACTAGAAACACAACATGCTACTAAAGTACATAACAGTACTTTAGTCTTTGATCCTCATGGTAAAAATATTGTCCGCTACGACAAAATGCATTTATTTAGCTTTCAAACGGCTGATGAGCATTACGATGAAGCTAATACGCTCATTGCGGGCATTTCCCCAGGGCTGCTAGAAATAAACCACAATGGCGTGTTGTGGAAGATAGGCTTAAGTATTTGTTACGACTTACGCTTTCCAGAGTTGTACCGTGCATTAGGTGTAGTCGATTGCCATCTTGTCCCAGCCGCCTTTACTTACACCACTGGCAAAGACCATTGGGAAATTTTGTTACGCGCTCGGGCAATTGAAAACCAATGTTATGTGCTGGCTTCTGCTCAAGGGGGCACCCATGTGAATCGCCGTCGTACTTGGGGACACTCGATGTTCATTGATCCATGGGGCGAGATTGAACAATTTCTAGTTGAAGGAGAGGGGATTATTTTGGGCACCCTCAGCAAAGATAAATTAAACGCAGTACGCTCTAAGCTTCCCGCCCTTTTGCATCGCAAGCTGTAATTTTAGAAAGTTGCCTCTATTTTGAATATGCCCGTCGCTAGCCCTGTAGCCGCAGCTGAACTACTTAGTATTGCTAAATCAATCCTGCTAGAACCTAGCGGGCTTACCGAAGCCGATTTACACAATACTTTTGGGGTGTTGTTTACCCATCAATTAGATGATGCAGATTTGTATTTTCAACGCACTCACAATGAAAGCTGGAGTCTTGAGGAGGGTATCGTTAAATCGGGTAGCTTTAGTATTGATCAAGGCGTAGGGGTACGGGCAATTCATGGTGATAAAACAGCCTTTTCCTATTCAGATGAAATTAACTTGGCGGCATTAACCAAGTCGGCTAAAGCAACGCGCGTCATTGGCCCACAAGGTGGTACGCATGTACTCGCTAAAACCTATGGTCATTCCGCCTTACCGCCCCTTTATGCCAATCTCAACCCCCTCGATTCACTACTTCCTCAAGAAAAAATTGCTTTACTCGAAAGTATTGAACGTCAAGCAAAAGCCCGTGATCCGCGCATTATTCAAGTAATGGCTAGCTTAGCCGGTGAATTTGATGTAGTGTTAGTGGCCCGTGCAAACGGTTTGTTAGCGGCAGACGTTCGCCCTTTAGTGCGGGTTTCGATTCATGTCATTGCCGAACAAAATGGCCGGCGCGAATCGGGTTCTGCAGGCGGTGGGGCGCGCGATGGCTACAATTATTTTAATGCTGCGTTAATTAGTCAATGGGTCAAGGATGCGGTTGATAGCGCCTTAATTAATCTAGAATCACGCCCCGTTGCCGCAGGAACCATGACTGTCGTCATGGGCCCGGGTTGGCCTGGGGTCCTTTTGCATGAGGCTGTAGGACATGGGCTTGAGGGAGACTTTAATCGCAAAGGCTCTTCTGCTTTTGCTGGCCGCATCGGCCAGCGAGTAGCAGCCAAAGGCGTTACGGTCGTCGATGATGGCACGCTTAATGGCCGCAGAGGCTCACTAATAATCGATGATGAAGGCACCCCCACTCAATGCACCACCTTAATTGAAGATGGTATTTTGCGTGGCTATATTCAAGATAATCTAAACGCACGCTTAATGAAAATGACGCCAACAGGTAATGGTCGCCGAGAAAGTTTCGCCTCCCTCCCAATGCCGCGCATGACTAACACCTATATGCTTGCTGGCACTGAAGACCCCGAAGAAATTATTGGCAGTATTAAGCGCGGTTTGTACGCAGTCAATTTTGGCGGCGGTCAAGTTGACATCACTAGCGGAAAATTTGTTTTCTCAGCTTCAGAAGCTTATTGGGTCGAAAACGGCAAAATTCAATACCCCGTAAAAGGTGCCACTATTATTGGTAATGGCCCCGAGTCACTAAAGCAAGTAAGCATGATCGGCAATGATTTAAAGCTTGATAGCGGCGTAGGCGTTTGTGGCAAGGAAGGCCAAAGCGTGCCAGTCGGTGTTGGTCAGCCGACTTTGCGGATTGATGGGATGACTGTTGGCGGAACTGCCTGATGGGCTTAAAATAGCCTCATGAGCTCAAGAAACTTAAATCCCCAAGAAAATTGGTACACCAGCGTTGATAAAACCTCGGAAACCGATGATCAACGCATTGCCGATATTTCTGTTCTGCCACCTCCAGAACACTTAATTCGTTTTTTTCCCATTGCTGGCACACCCATCGAAAAACTGATTAGCCAAACGCGTCTCAATATTCGTAATTGCATCCATGGCAAAGATGATCGCTTACTAGTTGTGATCGGTCCGTGCTCAATTCATGATCCAAGAGCTGCGCTTGAATACTGTCACCGCTTACTTAAAGAGCGCGCGCGTTTTGCTGGCGAACTAGAAATTGTGATGCGGGTGTATTTTGAAAAACCTCGTACAACAGTTGGTTGGAAGGGCTTAATTAACGACCCCTATCTTGATGAGAGCTTTCGCATTGAAGAGGGTTTACGTATTGCGCGCCAAGTATTGATGGAAATTAATCGCTTAGGCATGCCTGCTGGCAGTGAGTTTTTGGACGTGATTTCACCTCAATACATTGCTGATCTTATTTCATGGGGCGCGATAGGTGCGCGTACCACTGAAAGTCAAGTGCACCGTGAATTGGCTTCGGGTTTATCTGCGCCTATTGGGTTTAAAAATGGCACCGATGGCAATATTAAAATTGCGACCGATGCCATTCAAGCGGCTCGACGTCCCCACCACTTTCTCTCGGTACATAAAAATGGTCAAGTGGCGGTGGTGCAGACCAACGGCAATAAAGATTGTCATGTAATTTTACGCGGTGGTAAAGAACCTAATTATGAAGCACAGTATGTTACTGAAGCCTGTGCTGATCTGGCTGCTGCAAAATTACCAACGAGCTTAATGATTGACTTATCACATGCTAATTCAAGTAAACAACACGAGCGGCAAATCGTGGTGGCAGAAAATATTGCTCAACAAATTGAAGCGGGTTCACGTAACATTTTTGGCGTCATGATTGAAAGCCATTTATTAGGTGGCGCGCAGAAATTCACCCCAGGCAAGGATGACCCGAGCCAACTTGAGTATGGTAAAAGTATTACTGATGCCTGTATTGATTGGGATAGCTCGGTGCAAGTGCTTGAACGTTTGGCCCAAGCGGTTAAAAAACGGCGGCGCTAAAAACAGGTACTACGTAAATTAATGCTGGTCACAATTGCGGCCAAGATTAGCTTGGTGTGTTTTGATTTTTCCACAAAATATCTGTGCCGCCAGCAGCGCGATTTAATACGCGTGCCAAGACAAATAATAAATCGGAGAGTCGATTGACATATTGACGTGGTGCATCATGAATCGGCTCATCCCAACCTAACTTCACAATTGAACGTTCTGCTCGCCGACAAACTGTTCGGCAAACGTGGGCTTGAGCAGCTGCGCGTGTTCCCCCGGGCAAAATAAATTCGGTAAGTGGCGGTAAGCTAGCGTTGTACTGTTTTAACCAAATGTCGAGTTGCTCAACCTGCTCAGCCTTTAATAAGGTGTAATTGGGTATACATAATTCACCTCCCAAATCGAATAAATCATGCTGGATCCGCAAAAATAAAGCGAGCATTTCAGTGGCGATCGTGGGGGGCAATGTCTCAGTCATAAGGACCCCAATTTCTGAGTTCAATTCATCGACATCACCCATTGCACAGATTCGATTGTGGTCTTTATCGACCCGACTGCCATCACCTAATCCAGTGGTCCCTGCGTCGCCTGTGCGAGTAGCTATTTTTGAAAGTCGATTACCCATACCTGATTATAAGTAAATGGCTAAAATAGTCCGATGAACGCTATTAACCCACTTGCTGAAGAACTTGCCATTACAGTGCGCCAAGCAGAGCTAGTGGCCGCGCTCAAGCCAATCCTAGCTGAAGATCAACTACTTTGGCTCCCCGAAGATACTATTCCCTATGAATGCGATGGCTTGGCAGCCTATCGCCGGATGCCTTTAGCGGTGGCTTTGCCTCAAACTGAAGCTCAAGTCATTGCCATTCTCAAGGTCTGTCATCAACTGCAGGTACCAATCGTGCCCCGGGGTTCTGGCACCGGACTTTCTGGTGGCGCCATGCCAATTGCCCAAGGTTTAGTGCTTTCTCTGAGTAAGTTAAAAAAAATATTGGCAATCGACCCCTTCTCTCGTACTGCCACCGTTCAACCTGGCGTACGTAATTTAGCGATTTCTGAGGCGGTAGCCCATCTCAACTTATATTACGCTCCCGATCCATCTTCACAAATTGCCTGCTCCATTGGCGGTAATGTTAGTGAAAATTCGGGTGGTGTCCATTGCCTGAAATATGGCCTAACACTGCAAAATATTTTACGCATACGGGTTGTTTTAATGAATGGCGAGGTAGTTGAATTCGGTGGCTTAGCACCGGATGCGCCTGGTCTTGATTTATTAGCTATCTTGATTGGTAGCGAAGGGATGCTAGGAATTGTGACCGAAGTCACTGTAAAACTCATACCCAAACCGCAGCTCGCCAGAGTCATTATGGCTAGCTTTGCCGATATTGAAAAAGGCGGTAATGCCGTAGCCGCCATTATCGCTGCGGGCATTATTCCTGCAGGCTTAGAAATGATGGACAAAGCCACTACGCGTGCGGTTGAAGAATTTGTTCATGCTGGATACGACCTTAATGCTGAAGTTATTTTGCTGTGCGAATCTGACGGCACTCCCGAGGAAGTCAGCGAAGAAATTGCGCGCATGGTTGCCGTCCTAGAAATTGCTGGAGTAAGCCGCATTCAGGTTTCTGAAAATGAAGTTGAGCGGCTGCGGTTTTGGAGTGGTAGAAAAAATGCCTTTCCAGCGGCCGGGCGAATCGCTGCCGACTATTACTGCATGGATGGCACTATTCCCCGCCGCCATATAGCTACCCTCTTACGCCGCATCAAAGCAATGGAAGTGAAATACCGCTTAGGCTGCTTAAATGTATTTCATGCAGGCGATGGCAATATGCACCCACTGATTTTATTTAATGGTGCTGATATCGACGAATGGCATCGCGCCGAAGAGTTTGGTACTGATATTTTAGAGGCTTGCGTTGAGCTAGGCGGAACCATCACTGGTGAGCATGGGGTTGGTATCGAAAAAATTAATTCGATGTGCGTGCAATTTGGCGAAGCTGAGCGCGAGATGTTTTGGGGCGTTAAAGCCGCCTTTGATCCCGACCTATTATTAAATCCTGATAAAGGCATCCCAACACTAAATCGTTGCGCCGAATATGGGCGCATGCGTATTAGCGGCGGAATGCTGCCCCACCCCGAGCTGGAGCGCTTTTAATGTCAGCTGCAGTTGCAGATAGCAGCCTTATGCAAAATAGCGTCAATGCATTTCGTGAGCAAATACTTGCAGCCAAAAAAAATCAAACTCCTCTTTCTATTGAGGGTGGCGCGACTAAAAATTGGTATGGCAATCCTAATAGCTTCTCCAAACTTAGTACAACCGCTTATCAGGGAATTCTGGATTATCAACCTGAAGAATTAGTGATTACTGCTTGTGCTGGAACCCCATTGCAAGAAATTGAACTGGCTTTAGCAGAACGTAATCAGGTCTTAGCTTTTGAACCACCGCACTTTGGTGACAAAGCGACCTTCGGAGGTGCAATAGCCGCTGGCCTCGCCGGGCCCGCTCGGATTAGCACTGGTAATTTAAGGGATTTTGTACTGGGCGTACGCTTGCTAGATGGGCGCGGTAATGACCTAAGCTTTGGCGGCAAAGTGATGAAAAATGTTGCCGGCTATGATATTTCCCGTTTACTGCCTGGCTCTCTAGGTACTTTGGCTTTATTACTCGAAGCCTCGGTAAAGGTCTTACCAAAGCCGGCCGCAAGCCTTACTTTACGCGCCATGATTTCGCAAGCGCAAGCACTTAAGCTGCTAAATGAGTGGGCTGGGCAGCCTCTACCACTTTCAGCAAGTGCCTGGATTGGTGCGAGTAATGAGCAGCAGGAGGGTGAGTTAAGTATTCGTTTAGCGGGGGCTCATGCCGCCGTTAGTTCTGCAAGTGCAATGATCACTTCTGTAATTGGTGCCAGCGAAGTTTCCCCAGCTGTTGCAGCGCAATTTTGGCAAGACCTGCGTGAACAAGATTTACCTTGTTTCAAAATAGCAGATCCAGAGCACGCACTCTATCGCTTAGCCTTACCTGCTGCTTGTCCTTCTTTAAATTTTCCAGAAAGTAAATTGAATTCGCTAGCCCTCGAATGGCATGGTCAAGAACGTTGGTGGCGTGGCCCGAGTGATCCAGCTTGTTTCGCAGTACTTAAAAAATTAGCTTTAGCACAGGGTGGACATGCAACCCAATTTAAGCTTAGCAACCCCTCTACCGCAAATACGCAACGCTTTACGCTGTTAAGCGAAAACCCACTTACTGTTGGCCTAGTAACAGTTCAACAGCGCTTACGACAAGCCTTCGATCCAGCTGGCATTTTTGCCACTGGTCGCATGGCTTAGAACCGGCTAAATGCATACCGAATTAGCTCCTCATTTAGCCAATACAACTGCGGGTATTGAAGCAGCCAAACTTTTAGCCCAATGCGTTCATTGTGGATTTTGTGGTGCCACTTGTCCAACCTATCAACTATTAGGCGATGAATTAGATAGCCCTCGTGGACGTATTTATCTCATTAAACAAATGGCTGAGGGTAGTGCGCCAACCGAAAAAACCCGCTTGCATTTAGATCGATGTCTTACTTGTCTGAGTTGCGAAACGACCTGCCCAAGTGGCGTTCAATACGGTAATTTATTGGATATCGGTCGCCAATGGGCAGAAACTGAAACCCCGCTGCGGCCTTTCAAAGAGAGGTTTACACGCTGGTTATTACGCGAGGTATTGACACGTCCCTGGCTCTTTAATTCAGCAATCAATTTAGGGCGAATCTTTCGCCCGCTGATGCCCTTAGAGCTTAAAAGAAAAATTCCTTCCCTTAAAAGTCCACTTGATCAGCTTGGTGCAGCTCAGCAAATTGATCCTCATGCTCGTCCTATAACCCAGCCACTTCGTCATGCGCGCACTATGCTCGTCTTAGAGGGCTGTGTGCAACCAGCAATGTTGCCTAATATTAATTCCGCAACTGCACGGGTACTCGATACCGTTGGCGTCAACTTACTTAGCGCTGCCAAAGCAGGATGTTGCGGAGCGTTGCGCCATCACCTGAATCATCAAGAAGGTGGCTTAGTAGATGCGCGTCGCAATATTGATGCTTGGTGGCCCTATGTAATGGGCATTGAACCCAGCCTCAATGGCAAACCTATCGAAGCCATTGTGATGACCGCATCTGGGTGTGGCGCCATGGTTAGCGACTATGGTCACTTGTTACGCGGCGATCCGCAATATGCCGATAAAGCCAAAACTATTTCTAAATTATGCAAAGATCTTTCTGAAATTTTACCGGCTTTTGCTCCTCAATTAGAAGTCTTGCTAGGTAGTGATAAAAAGCCTGGGGTGGTCTACCATCCGCCTTGCACCCTTCAGCATGGTCAGCAAATTCGCCTCAATATCGAGCGCTTGTTATCTAGTCTGGGTGTGCAAGTCGCTTTATGCGCAGATAGCCACCTATGTTGCGGCTCAGCAGGCACCTATTCAATTTTGCAACCCGAGTTATCAACCCAATTACGTCAGCAAAAATTAGCCAACCTCAATACGGCTTGCGCAGAAAGCGGGGCAAAAGTCATTGTTTCCGCCAACGTCGGTTGCATTACGCATTTGCAACAAGAATCCAATCCTGTGGTGCATTGGGTTGAAATTTTAGATCAACTGATGCAGGCAAAAAATCCTTCCCGTCAATGAGTTCGATTGCGCAGCGGCTTGAGCTTGTTCGTGAACGCATCAGAAAAGCTGCTGATGCAGCAGGTCGCTTACCCACCAATATCCACTTACTTGCCGTCTGTAAAACCGTACCTGCAGCCCTTATCCGTGAGGCTTATGTTGCTGGGCAACACGCATTTGGAGAAAATTATGTGCAAGAAGCGAGCGAAAAAATTATTGCACTTGCCGACCTGAGACAAAATTTAGAATGGCATTTTATTGGCCCCCTACAGAGTAATAAAACCAAAGAGGTGGCAACCTTATTTGACTGGGTGCATAGCATTGATCGCCTCAAGATTGCGCAGCGACTTTCAGTGCAAAGATTGAATGAACCCCAATTGCGGCCTCTACAGGTCTGTGTACAAGTTAATCTTAGCGGCGAAATCACTAAAGGCGGTGTAGCGCCAAACGAAGTTGCAGAACTCTGTGATCTGGTGGCTCAACTGCCTGCCATTTGCTTACGCGGCCTTATGACAATTCCAGCTCCTAGCGCTAATCCGGCGATACAGGCTTTAGCTTGCGCCCAATTACGGCAATGTTTTACTGAGTTAGCGACTACGCGCCTTGGTAATCTTGCTTATGCCCATTTTGATACCCTCTCGATGGGCATGTCAGATGATTTAGAGGCCGCTATTGCCGAGGGCAGCACCCTAGTGCGCATTGGCACTGCCATTTTTGGCCAGCGCAATTAGCGCTAGAATTAAAGCTTGATGACAAATTCTGCTAAACCACTGCACCCTAATATGCGTATCACTTTTATTGGTGGCGGCAATATGGGGCGCGCGCTTATTAGTGGCCTACTAAAGCATGGTTTTCTAGCCCAGCAAATACAAGTAGTTGATGCGTATGCGCCAACGCGTGAAAAACTCCACGCAGATTTTCAACTCACCACTCTCGAGAGCACCGCAGATGTTTTACTCGAGGCTAATGCAGATCATATTCTGGTATTAGCAGTTAAACCTCAGGATTTCAAAACGGCTGCCCTAAGCTTACGGCCCATCTTAAAAAAGAACAGTGCTGCTTTGGTCCTCAGTATTGCTGCGGGAATTCGTTTAGCTGAAATGTCGAAATGGTTAGATCATGCGTTATGCATTCGGGCGATGCCCAATACGCCGGCTTTAATTGGCCAAGGTATTACTGCGCTATTTGCTACTTCTGCAGTCGATACGAAGGGGCGGGAAAGGGCTGGGCTCATTTGTAATGCGGTTGGTCAAAGCCTCTGGCTGAGCGAGGAGGGTCTAATGAATGCTGTAACGGCTTTATCCGGAAGTGGGCCAGCCTATGTCTTCGCTTTTCTCGAGGCCCTCCAGGCTGGCGGAGAAAAGCTCGGATTAAGCAGCACAATTGCCCGTCAATTGGCTTATGCTACTTTGTCTGGAGCTACTGCATTAGCACAACAATCAAATGACTCCGCAGCCACTCTGCGTGCAAAGGTTACCTCTAAAGGCGGCACTACCGCAGCCGCACTAGCAGTTTTAGAAAATCAACAATGGCAAGTTATTTTAGAAAATGCGCTAGAGGCAGCCGCTAAAAGAGGTAAAGAATTGGGCGATGAATTAAGCCAATAATCCGGCAACAATTCCTAAAAATAAACAAGCACCAAGCCAATTATTGTGCCGAAAGGCTGCAAAACAGTTATTTCGTTCGCGGCTTGAAACTAAACGCAATTCATAGATTGCACAAGCGAATGCCGCTAGCCAACCCAGATAAAAATAGATACTTAACTGCGCTAAGTTCGCAACCCACAGTTGGGTTATGAGTAAGACTGCATAACTAAAACCGATGGCTTTTACTTCAAAGCAACCAAAGGTAATAGCTGAAGTATGAATACCTAAACGCAAATCATCCTCACGATCAACCATCGCATAAGCAGTGTCATAAGCAATTGCCCAAAAAATATTCCCAAGCAATAAAATCCAGGCTTCAGGGGGGACTTGATTTTGTACTGCCGCATATGCCATGGGAATTCCAAAACCAAAGGCAATGCCAAGTACCGCCTGCGGGATCGCAAAAAAACGTTTCGTAAAGGGATAGACCATGGCGATGAATAAAGCAAATACAGATAATGATTTAGTGAGTAGATTTAATGGCTGAATTAATACAAAGGCAGCGAGTGCTAAGCCAGCAGCCAGCAATAATGCCTCGCTTGTGCCCACTTGGCCGCTGGTTAAAGGGCGTTCGCGGGTGCGCTCAACATGGCGATCAAAATCGCGATCGGCAAAATCATTAACTGCACAACCTGCGCTACGCATTAGCACAGTCCCGACTACAAAAATAACTAGTAAATCGGGTTTGGGCCAGCCGCCACTGGCTAAAAAGAGTGCCCATAAAGTTGGCCATAAAAGCAAAAGAATACCAACCGGCTTATCCAAGCGTATCAGTTGAATGTAGGCTTGCAAGCGGGACAAAATTAGATTGCCTTCACTCCAGGTAATTGACAAGCTTGAATTGTCTGCGCCAATATCTTCATAAGTGCTGCCCGCGGATAGCTTTTGCGCCATACCAAACTCACTCGCCTAGTGGGAATGGGTGCGACAAAAGGCACATAACGAATCAGCCCTTCTTGTGTTTTAGGGTCGGGCACTGAAGTGCGTGGTAAGACGGTTATGCCAATGCCGCCCGCGACCATTTGTCGAATTGTCTCCAGAGATGAGCCTTCAAAATTACGCTGCTCGCCATCCATTGAATTCCCGCCGAAGCGATTTAATTCAGGACAAACCCCGAGTACATGATCACGAAAACAATGCCCCGCTCCCAAGAGTAAGGTGTTTTGTTCTTTCAATTCTTCATGATCTATTTCAGCTAACTGCCCCCAAGGATGGCCTGCGGGAATCGCCACTAAAAAAGGCTCATCATAAAGATCAATACTATCTAAGCCCACACTGGGAAAAGGATCGGCTAAAACGGCACAATCTAAATTACCTTGCCGCAACATTTCCAGTAAGCGCACAGTAAAATTTTCTTCAAGAAATAAGGGCGCCTGTGGCAAAGTTTCCCGCGCTACGCGCACTAAACTAGGGAGTAAATAAGGGCCAATGGTATAAATTGCGCCCAAGCGGACTGGGCCCGCTAAAGGATCTTGTCCGTGCTTAGCTAAATGCTTTAGGGCATTAGCCTCCTCCAAAACCCGTTGAGCTTGTTGCACAATTAGCGCCCCATTTGAGGTTAAGGCAACTTCAGCGCTAGTGCGTTCAAAAATTTGTGAGCCCAATTCTTCTTCTAATTTTTTAATTGCCACCGAAAGAGTTGGCTGGGACACATGGCAAGCTTCAGCAGCGCGGCCGAAATGCCGTTCGCGGGCCACAGCAACGATATAACGTAGTTCAGTTAAGGTCATGGTGGGATTATCAAGCTTTTAGAAATTCAGTGCGGGAGCCAAGCCAACGCTGCAATTGTTGGTCAACCACGTGAGCATGCTCCTGCAAAATACGGTTCGCAGCAAGTTGGGCTAATCCTACCAACCAAGCATCACGCTGTAAATCGACATAACGTAACATGCCGTCGCCCGATTGTTTGGCGCCCAATAACTCACCAGGCCCACGAAGAGACAAATCACGTTCCGCAATGACAAACCCGTCCGCTACTTCGCGCAGTGTTTGTAAGCGCTCCTTTGCGGCCAGCGAAAGCGGCTCAGCGTACATTAATAGACAAACGGAATCTGCCGATCCGCGCCCCACTCGCCCGCGCAATTGATGAATTTGGGCATAGCCGAAACGTTCGGCATGTTCAATTACCATTAATGCAGCATTAGGTACATCAACTCCCACTTCAATTACCGTGGTCGCGACTAGTAATTGAATTTTATTGGCCTTAAAAGCTGCCATCACCGCTGCCTTCTCCACACTCTTTAGGCGACCGTGCACAAGACCAACTTTAAATTGCGGTAAAGCATGAGTTAATTGGGCATAACTCTCTTCCGCAGTTTGTAGTTGCAGCACCTCTGATTCTTCAATTAAAGGACATACCCAATAAGCTTGATGCCCTTTTTGCAACCAGTCCTGCAAGCCAGCGATTACCTCAGGGCGGCGACTAGATTTAATCAATTTGGTAGTAATGGGCTTGCGCCCAGGGGGCAATTCATCGATAACCGAAACATCTAAGTCGGCGTAATACGTCATCGCTAAGGTTCGTGGAATAGGCGTTGCCGACATCATCAGCTGATGACAATAGATTATCTCAGAGCCAACCCGCTGCTGAATTTCAAGCCGCTGTCGTACACCAAAACGGTGTTGCTCATCAATCACTGCCAAACCCAAATTAGCAAAATGCACCGCCTCCTGAATTATGGCGTGAGTCCCAATAATTAATTGAGCTGTTCCACTTTCAATTTGGGCTTGGGCTAATTTTTTTTCTTTGGGTTTTAGACTACCTGCTAGCCAAGTAATTTCAATGCCCAAGGGTTCAAACCATTCACGCATTTTTAAATAATGCTGCTCAGCTAAAATTTCGGTGGGCGCCATTACCGTTGCCTGAAAACCTTGGTCAATAGCGCGCGCCGCAGCTAAAGCAGCGACGACGGTTTTACCACTACCCACATCGCCCTGCAATAAGCGATTCATTGGAAAGGGTTGCGTTAAATCAGTTTGAATTTCAGCCCAAACGCGCTCTTGTGCTTTGGTCAACTGGAATGGCAAGACTGCGAGTAATTGTTGCTCTAGTGTTTTACCTTTCGTCTGCTTAGTTGCCAGCTTGGGGTCTGTCAGTAATTGGGGCGCGCGCCGTTGGCGCCTTGCCGCATGGGCACGTTTTAAGGAAATTTGTTGCACTAATAATTCTTCAAACTGAACACGGCGCCAAGCGGGATGAGTGCGCTCTAACAAGGCTTGTGTATCGGCATCTGCAGGTGGTTGATGCAAGTAATGAATGGCCTGATGTAATGGATACCATTGATCACCGGGCAAAAGCTCGGTCATTAATTGCGCTGGTAAGACATCAGCCAAGAAAGTTTGAATGGTTGGATGAATCAAGGCTTGCGCTACCGCTTTACGAATTACTGTTTGACTTACGCCTGCTGTGGCAGGATAGACAGGGGTTAGACTTTTAGGTAAGGGTGAATCAGCAGCAACTGCTTTTACCGTCGGATGGACCATTTCAGATCCCAAATGTCCATCGCGAATTTCTCCCCTTACCCGTAAATGAGCCCCAACTGCCATTTGCTTTTGCTGGCTAGGATAAAAATTAAGCCAACGTAGATGCAAGGTACCAGTGTCATCCTCAAGGGTTACCAGTAACTGACGTCTGGGACGAAAAACGACTTGGCAAGCAACCACCTTACCTTGTGTCTGAACCGCATTAAAACGGCCCTGCTCCAGCGCATCAGCAATAGACCATAGCTCAGTTTCGTCTTCATATCGCGCTGGCAGGTGCAATACCAGTGCAATTGGGCTGTCAAGGCCCATTTTTATTAGATTAGGTGGCAGGGTAAGCTTAGTCATGGTTAGAATCCAATCTCCGATGGTAATGCTATGCACCTTGCTGACTTCAATTACGACCTACCAACCGAACTAATTGCCCAGTTTCCGCTTGCGGAACGGTCAGATAGCCGGCTTCTTGAGGTGATTACTGAACCTGGTGGTTTAACTCGCCTGATGGATCGCCAATTTCGCGATCTACTTGGGCTGATCGAGCCAGGAGACCTCCTCATCTTGAACGACACTCGGGTGATTCCAGCGCGTATTTATGGTCATAAGCCTAGCGGGGGCAAAATTGAATTGCTAATTGAGCGCATCACTGGTGAAACTAGCGCACTTGTACAAATTCGGGCTTCAAAAAATCCGCAAATTGGCGCGCGCTTAATTTTGCACCCACACCCAGCTGAATCAACCATGCAAGCAATAGAAGTTGAGGTAAGCGCGCACACTGCACCCTTTTACGAAATTCAATTTCCTGCAAAAGTCTTGTCTTTGCTAACCCAATTTGGCGAATCACCTTTACCTCCATACATTACTCATCGCCCTGATCAAGTCGATGTTGAGCGCTATCAAACTGTGCTTGCAAAAAATCCCGGGGCAGTAGCAGCCCCCACAGCTGGATTGCATTTTGATCATGCCATACTAAAACAGCTGAAGGATAAAGGAGTGCAAATTAATACTCTCACACTACATGTTGGTGCGGGCACTTTTACACCGGTGAGACAAGAAAATTTAACGCAACACATAATGCATGCAGAGTATTATACGATTCCACCTGCAATCATTAGCCAAATTAAGCATACTCAGGCACAGCAAAAACGAGTGATCGCAGTAGGCACGACAACTTTGCGCGCCCTAGAAAGTTATGCCTTAAGCGGTGCTAGTAGCGGAGAAACTAAACTCTTTATTACACCCGGATTTTCGTTTGCTATTGTCAATACCTTGATTACTAATTTTCACTTACCCAAATCTACTCTGCTCATGTTAGTAAGTGCATTTGCGGGGATGCACCCGATTCAAGCAGCGTACCAACATGCAATTGCTCAGCGCTACCGTTTTTTCAGTTATGGTGATGCTATGCTGCTGCACCGTCTAGCCCATCCACCTCTGTAGCATTTACCTCTCTTCACGATCATGCCGCCCATGCAATTCTCAGTCTTAGCCGAAGATTCTCAAAGCCACGCGCGTTTAGGTTGTCTTGATCTACCTCATGGCACCGTAGAAACGCCAATTTTTATGCCAGTAGGAACCTACGGCACGGTCAAGGCCATGACCCCACGAGACTTGACCGAGGTCAAAGCCCAAATTGTGCTCGGCAATACTTTTCATCTTTGGTTACGCCCTGGGCTTGAGATCATTGCACGCCATGGTGGATTACACCGCTTTATGGCATGGAATAAACCTATTTTGACTGATTCGGGTGGCTTTCAAGTATTTAGCCTGGGAGCACTAAGAAAAATATCGGAAGCAGGCGTAACTTTTTCTTCGCCCATTAATGGTGACAAATTATTTATGTCGCCCGAAGTATCCATGGAGATTCAGGCCGTGCTTAATAGCGATATTGCTATGCAGTTTGATGAATGCACTCCTTATGAAAGTCAAGGCAAAGCAACTACCGAGAAAGCGGCACGTGAATCACTAGAACTTTCTTTACGCTGGGGCGAGCGTTCGCTCACGCGATTTCGTGCACTAAATACCGGTAATGGTCTTTTTGGCATTGTGCAAGGTGGTATGTTTGAAGCCTTACGTGAACTCTCGCTTGCCGCTGTCAGTGCACAAGGCTTTGACGGCATTGCCATTGGCGGTCTTTCGGTTGGCGAACCAAAGCCTGAGTTTGAGCGGATTCTGGCCCATACCGCGCCGCAGCTACCAAAACAATTACCACACTACCTTATGGGCGTTGGCACACCTGAAGACTTAATGCTTGGCGTAAGTCTTGGTATTGACATGTTTGATTGTGTAATGCCAACACGTAATGCTCGCAATGGCTGGCTCTTTACCCGCTTTGGCGATCTCAAATTACGTAACTCGGGATATAAAGATGATGAACGCCCCGTAGATCCTACCTGCAGTTGTTATACCTGCCAAAACTTTACCCGCTCATACTTAAATCACCTACAAAAAGCGAATGAAATTCTCGGTGCGCAGCTCAACACCATCCATAACCTTGCTTATTACCTACAATTTATGGGGGAAATCCGTGCCGCTTTAGCGCAAGATCGTTTTAGCGCTTATCGTGAAGAATTCCTTAGCCAACGCCAGCGAGGGGTTGAACCAGGTCAAGATTAATGGGGCAGGACCCCACACAGTTTAGAATTGCGACTATTAATTACAAATGGAGGTTTTAATATGTTAATTAGCAATGCGTACGCTCAAATACCAGGTTTTGGCACTGAGGGTGGTCTGATGAGCTTTTTACCGCTTATTCTCATGTTTGCGGTTTTGTATTTCGTCATGATTCGCCCCCAAATGAAGCGCCAAAAAGAAACCCGCGCTATGTTAGAGGCCCTAGCTGTTGGCGATGAAGTGGTTACCGCTGGCGGCCTATTAGGCAAAGTTACTGCCGTAAAAGATCAATACATCTCCGTAGAATTAAATGCTGGCACAGAGGTACAAATGCAAAAAGGTGCCGTTACTACCGTTTTGCCTAAAGGAACTTTGAAATCAGTTTGATTTACCAAGACTAATGAATCGTTACCCGCTCTGGAAATACCTCGTCATTGCGGTGGTGCTCTGCATTGGCGCACTCTATTCATTGCCCAATTTTTTTGGCGAGGCTCCAGCAGTACAAATATCTGCTGCTAAGCCAACCCTTAAGGTTGATCTAGAGACTCAGGCCCGAGTTGAGAAAATTTTAGCCAACGGCAATTTAAGTGCTACTGGCTTATTTTTTGAACGTATTGGCAATGTAGGCTCAGTTAAAGTGCGCTTCGCCAATACTGATATTCAGCTGCAAGCGCGCGATTTATTGCAACAAAAACTCAATCCCGATGCCAGTGATCCCAGCTTTACGGTTGCGCTTAACTTACTTTCTAATACGCCACATTGGCTAAGTGCCCTCAATGCCCTACCTATGCCACTAGGCCTAGACCTTAGAGGTGGAGTTTATTTTTTACTGCAGGTTGATATGAAGGGGGCAGTACAGAAAAAAATTGTGGCTCTATCTACCGATATTCGTAGTCAATTGCGTGATAAAAATATTCGTCAGCAAGGTCTTGATCGTAATAGCGATAGCATCATGATTCATTTTGCCAATGAA
Source organism: Polynucleobacter meluiroseus (assembly GCA_945878885.1). Classification (GTDB taxonomy): domain Bacteria; phylum Pseudomonadota; class Gammaproteobacteria; order Burkholderiales; family Burkholderiaceae; genus Polynucleobacter; species Polynucleobacter meluiroseus_C. The sequence continues at coordinate 74,395 of CAMCUP010000006.1, forward strand.
GCTGATGCTGAGGCAGCGCGTACGCTGTTAAATGTTAGTCAAAGCGAACTCGATTGGCAGTTAGAGAAAACCGCTACCGATTTCAAATTAACTGGGCGCTTCAAGCCTGCGGCCCTTAACGCCGTTCAAGATAATGCAGTTAAGCAAAATATTATTACTCTCAATAAACGGGTCAACGAATTAGCCGTTAAAGAACCTGTTATTCAACAACAGGGAGCCGACCGCATTGTGGTGCAACTACCGGGGGTCCAAGATACCGCGCGGGCTAAAGATATTATTGGTCGTACAGCAACCCTAGAATCGCGTTTGGCCGATCCCAGTGTGTCAATTATTTCAGTTGGCCAAGCCCCTCCAGCAGGCATGGACGTATTTCGATTTGGCGAAAATCGTCTAGGGGTATTTAAAAAATCCGTTATTTTTAGTGGAGAAAATATTACTGACGCAAGCGCAGGGTTTGATCAAAACCAGCGCCCAGCGGTGAATATTTCGCTAGATGCTACTGGTGGTCGGGTGATGCAAGAAGTTACCCGAGAAAACGTTGGCAAACCAATGGGCATGATTTTATTTGAAAAGGGTAAAGGCGAAGTTCTCACCATAGCCACGATTCAAAGCGAGTTTGGTTCAAAATTCCAAATAACTGGGCAATCAACTACCGAGAGCGCTAATGATTTGGCCTTGCTACTGCGGGCAGGTTCGCTTGCTGCACCAATGGAAATTATCGAAGAGCGTACCATTGGCCCTAGTTTAGGCGCTGAAAATATCGAAAAGGGTTTTCAATCACTACTCTTTGGTTTTGCGGCTATCGCAATTTTCATGATGGGCTACTATTTGCTTTTTGGATTATTTTCAGTAATTGCGTTAGGCGTCAATTTATTTTTACTAATTGCCGTGCTCTCTATGCTGCAGGCCACACTAACCTTACCTGGTATTGCTGCAATGGCCTTGGCACTCGGCATGGCCATTGACTCAAACGTTTTAATTAACGAACGCATTCGAGAAGAGCTTCGCCAAGGTACGCCTCCAAGTACAGCTATTGCAACTGGTTTTAATAAAGCCTGGGGCACTATTCTTGACTCAAACGTGACCACTTTAATTGCTGGTCTAGCACTATTAGCTTTTGGCTCTGGGCCAATCAAAGGTTTTGCAATCGTACATTGCTTGGGTATTCTTACCTCGATGTTTTCAGCAGTCTTCTTTTCGCGCGGCTTAGTAAACCTTTGGTACGGCCGTGAAAAGAAATTGCAAAAGCTAGCAATTGGCCAAGTTTGGCGCCCTACGGAGAAATAGTTCATGGAATTTTTTCGGATTCGTAAAGATATTCCCTTTATGCAGCATGCCTTGCTGCTAAATATCATTTCCTTGGTTTTATTTTTTGCAGCTGTATTTTTTCTCTGGCAAAGGGGCTTGCATTTGTCGGTTGAGTTTACTGGCGGTACCGTCATGGAAATTAGCTATCCCCAAACTGCGCCTATCGATACCATCCGTAATGATATTTTTAAGCTAGGCTATACCGATACCCAAATTCAAAATTTTGGTAGCTCGCGTGATGTCTTAATTCGTTTACCTTTACAAAAAGATGCTACAGGCAAGGTAGTTTCATCGGCCATTCAAAGTAGTGCGGTGATGGAGGCCCTGCAGAGCAATACCACGGGAGCCAAATTACAACGGGTTGAATATGTCGGCCCTCAAGTAGGTCGTGAGCTGGCACTCGATGGTCTGAAAGCATTAATTTTTGTTGTTATTGGTATTGTGATTTATTTATCCTTTCGCTTTGAATGGAAATTTGCGGTTGCCGGCATCATCGCAAACCTGCATGACATCATCATCATTTTGGGCTTCTTTGCTTTTTTCCAATGGGAATTTTCACTCTCGGTTTTAGCTGCAGTACTAGCAGTACTGGGTTACTCGGTCAACGAATCTGTAGTTATTTTTGACCGTATCCGCGAAAACTTCCGCAAATATCGCAAAATGAATACCGAAGAAATTATCGATAATGCAATTACTAGTACGATGAGTCGCACCATCATTACTCACGGTAGTACACAGATGATGGTCTTAGCGATGCTCTTACTGGGTGGGCCTAGCCTGTTTTATTTTGCTCTTGCGCTCACTATTGGCATTATGTTCGGTATTTATTCTTCGGTGTTTGTTGCGGCTGCTCTGGCAATGTGGCTTGGCGTTAAGCGTGAAGACTTAGTAAAAGGCGAACGCAAGCCTGAAGACATTAGTAAAGATGATCCTAACTACGGTGCTAAGGTTTAGCTCCAAGCTAATTTAAATTTGTTGACTTGAGTTTTAACTGCTCATCGATGGCATTTAAGATTTTAGTGGTAGCCCCCCGATGTAAATTCGCAAAGTTTTTAGCAGCAAGCGCCATTGCAGTTCGTTGTTCAGTAACTGACAATAACTCAACTAGAATATGACTTAGCTGCGCCGGTGAAATTCGTGCCGCGGCACCACTGGTAATTGCATCTAGTGTTGCCTGTTGAAAGTTGAAAGTATGCTCACCCACAATAACTGGGCAGCCAACTGCACAAGCTTCGATGAAGTTTTGGCCGCCAAATGGCAAAAAACTTCCGCCCATCACGACTAAGTCGGCTGCGCGGTAATACGCCGGCATCTCACCCATCGAATCGCCTAAAAAAACGTCTATCTTGTCAAATGGAATTGGTTGCTCAACAGCCTCGCTTCTGCGACTTAAGCTGAATCCGCTCGCCAAAATTGCCTTTGCCGCCTTATCAAAACGTTCGGGGTGGCGCGGCACAATAAATAACAGTGGCTGGGGTTGAATGCGAGCCGTTTTTAATACCTGCTGCCAAGCCGCAAGAATTAACTCCTCCTCGCCCATGCGAGTACTAGCCGCACAAACGACAAGACGGCCTGATGCGCGTAAATTTACCTGCCAGCTAGCGCCCAACTGGAGCAATTCAGGTTTAATGGGAACATCAAATTTGAGATTGCCAAAAACTGTGCAATTCTGTACCCCTAGTGCACGATAGCGCTCTGCATCTAATGCTGTTTGGGCCAAAATTCTAGTAAATGCTTGAAATAGTTCTTCGCCAGCGCGGCCAAAATATTTTATGCGTCGTGCGCTACGGTCTGACAGTCGCGCGTTAATTAAAAATAATGGCAGGCCCATTTCAGCGCAACTAAAAACATAAGTAGGCCAAGCCTCGGTTTCTATAAATAGGCCAAACTTGGGTTGCGCTTGTTTTAAAAATTGCGCCACTGCCCAGCAGATATCGTATGGCAAGTAGTACTGCCGCAGTTGTCCAGATGCAATCGCTAATGCGTAGAGTGCTTGACCTGCTCGACGGCCATTCGGCGTCATGCAGGTAAGCAAGATTTTTTCACCACGGGCTAAATAGGCCTGAATTAATGGTTCGGCAGCACGGGTCTCGCCGACTGATACCGCATGAATCCAAATGGCCTGACGAAACTCGGATAACTGACCCGTTAAACCAATCCGCTCATCTAGATGCTGCCAATAACCATGCTCTTTTCTGCCGCGCCACCAAAGACGTAAGCCGACCAAGGGCAAGAGTAAATGCCAGCCCAGCTGATAAAACAAAAATAAAAAAAATGGACGCCGGACTCGAGCTGAGGTTTTTTCGCCTAAAGGCTGCTGGCTTACTATCACTTGCCCAAACGTTCAGTTAAGCCAACTGCTAGACCTAGATATGAGGCAGGAGTCATAGCTAGTAAGCGTGTCTTAGCCTCAGTAGGAATCGACAGCTCTTGGATAAAGGTTTGTAAATCGGCTTGCGTAATGCCCTTACCGCGGGTGAGCTCCTTTAGTTGTTCATATGGATTTTCAATGCCATAACGGCGCATGACGGTTTGCACTGGCTCAGCTAAAACCTCCCAACAAGAATTTAAATCGGTGGCGATTGCAGCTAAATTCACTTCTAATTTAGCGAGTCCGCGTAAGGCGCTATCGTAAGCCAATACACTATGTCCAAACGCAGGGCCTAAATTTCGTAATACGGTGGAATCGGTTAAGTCGCGCTGCCAACGCGAGATCGGTAACTTTTCAGCTAAGTGGCGCAATAAAGCATTCGCAATTCCCAAGTTACCTTCGGAATTTTCAAAATCGATGGGGTTAACTTTATGGGGCATGGTTGAAGAACCAATTTCACCTGCTTTGGTGCGCTGCTTAAAATACCCCAAAGAGATATAGGCCCAAAAATCCCGATCCATATCGAGCAAAATCGTATTCGCGCGCGCAATAGCATCGAATAATTCTGCCATGCCATCGTGCGGCTCTATTTGCGTGGTGAACGCGTTAAAAACTAATCCTAAACGCTTTTCAACCACCTGCTTACTGAATTGCTCCCAATCAAATTCAGGGTAAGCTGCTACATGTGCGTTGTAATTTCCAACTGCGCCATTCATTTTGCCAAATAAAGGCACTGCCGTAATGACAGTAATGGCTCGCTCTAAACGGTGGGCAATATTAGCTAATTCTTTACCTAAGGTCGTAGGCGAAGCAGGTTGCCCATGGGTACGCGATAACATCGCTACCTTCGCATGAGCAAGTGCGAGAGCAGCTAAATTTTGCTGAATTAAACGTAACTGGGGTAATAGCACTTCGTCACGAGCACCTCGCAACATTAAGCCATGGGCAGTATTGTTAATATCCTCTGAAGTACAAGCAAAGTGAATAAATTCACTGGTCTTCAACAATGCAGGGCGCCCGGCAACTTTTTCTTTGAGCCAGTATTCAACTGCCTTTACATCATGATTTGTAACCGCCTCAATTTCTTTAATTCGAGAGGCATCTGCGGTAGTAAAAGCTTCGGCCAGCGCTAGTAAAAATTCACTATCCGCTTTGCTGATACTGGGAACATCGGGTAGGCCTGCGGAAGTCAGCCCTATAAGCCACTGGATCTCAACAAAAACCCGTTGGCGCATAAACGCCGCTTCAGAGAGCCACGGCCTCAAGGCATCAAGCTTGCTAGCGTAACGACCATCTAGGGGTGAAAGTGCAGTTAGCGCTAAATCAGCTTGTGTAGCTGGGCTAGGGGTTGATTTTGACTGGCTCACCATGGGGCCCTTTTTAAAGAATGTCAACAAAACATGATTTTAATGCGTTTGATCAAAAACACTTAATTTTTGCCCTTCTTATTTTGCCTCGGTATACTTGGCCCCTATGAAAATAATCGGATCTCTCACTAGCCCCTATGTACGCAAAGTACGCATCGTCTTCGCTGAAAAGAAAATTGAAGTCGACCATGTACTTGAAAACGTCTGGGATGCGAAAACGACCATTAACGAAATTAACCCCCTTGGCAAAGTACCTTGTCTAGTCATGGAAGATGGTGGTGCAATGTTTGATTCACGCGTCATTGTTGAATATGTTGACACTCTAAGCCCGGTTGGTAAACTCATCCCCGCTGCTGGTCGTGAACGCGCAGCAGTAAAAACTTGGGAAGCGTTAGCCGATGGCATTTTAGATGCTGGTATTTTGGCCCGCTTAGAAGCAACTTGGCGACCCGCCCCCGAACAAAGTGCAGCGTGGATTGACCGGCAAATGAATAAAATTCAAACCGCTTTGCAAAGCATGTCGGCTGGTTTAGGTGAAAATAACTGGTGCTATGGCAATCAATTTAGTCTGGCCGATATTGCCGTAGGCTGCGCCTTAGGCTATTTACAATTTCGCTTCCCGCAACTGCAATGGCAAACTCAATATCCTAATCTCGCCCGTCTTTACACAAAATTGGCACAACGCCAATCGTTTATCGAGACGTCGCCGCCGCAATAATTCCACCGCCCAAACATACCTCACCAGCGTAAAGCACTGCCGACTGACCCGGTGTAACGGCCCATTGACTTTCAGTAAAGTGCAAATCGAATTTATCTCCATTACTCAACATACTGCAAGCTGAATCAACTTGTCGGTAGCGGGTTTTTGCCGCAAAGGTTTTTTGCCCGCTTGGTGCAGTACCCGCCACCCAACTGGCCTCCATCGCTACTAAGTCACGACTAAACAGCCATGGGTGCTCGTGTCCTTGGGCAATAAATAAAGTATTACTAGCCATATCTTTGCGGGCTACGTACCAGGCATCCCCAGAGCCATCTTGACTTCCGCCAATGCCAATACCTTTGCGTTGACCTAAAGTAAAAAATGCTAGGCCCATATGCTCGCCTAAGACCTTGCCATCAGTTGAGCAAATTAATCCGGGTGTACGCGGTAAATAGCGATTTAAAAATTCGCGAAAGGGGCGCTCGCCAATAAAACAAATCCCCGTTGAATCTTTTTTAGTGGCATTGGGTAAACCAATATCAGCAGCGATCTTGCGCACTGCCGATTTCTGCATCTCGCCCAAGGGAAATAAAACATGGCTTAATTGCGCTTGAGTTAAGCGATGCAAAAAATAACTTTGGTCTTTACTAGCATCTAGCGCCTTTAGTAATTGCACTTGCCTATCGATATGCTGAACTCGGGCGTAATGCCCAGTCGCAATTAAATCAGCCCCGAGACTCATCGCATGATCTAAAAAAGCCTTAAATTTAATTTCAGCGTTACACAACACATCGGGGTTAGGGGTACGACCAGCAGCATATTCACGCAGAAAATCCGCAAACACCCGCTCACGATACTCGGCCGCAAAATTGACTGCCTCAACATCGATTCCAAGCAGGTCGGCCACCGAAACTACATCTAGCCAATCTTGACGACTGGAGCAATATTCATCATCGTCATCGTCTTCCCAGTTTTTCATAAAGAGGCCGACGACCTCATACCCCTGCTGCTTGAGAAGCCAAGCAGCCACAGAAGAATCAACTCCGCCCGACATCCCCACTACCACTTTTTGAGGGGTTTTGGGCTGGCTAAGAGGGGTATTTATGGAAAAATTGGCAGGCATCATCAAAAAAATGCGAAAATTTAGATTAAGTTTTTAAGAGCCCATTGTAAAACCTCGCCTTATTACCCTCCGTAGAACTCTAAAGAGGCTAAGGAAAAGGCTGGACAGCAGGCAATTAGTAATCTAACTTAAAATAGATTTTTTAAAATTTTCGCTTTTGGAGACAAGCCATGCGCATTGGAGTGCCGCTGGAAACTAGACCCGGAGAAACTCGGGTTGCCGCTACCCCAGAAACCGTCAAAAAATTGACTACTCAAGGTCATCAAGTTGTCATCCAAAGTGGTGCTGGTATTGTCGCCAGCCAACCCGACTCGGCTTATGAAGCAGTTGGTGCATCGATTGGCAGTGCCGCTGATGCGCTTGGCGCTGAAATTGTGCTTAAGGTTCGTTCGCCCCAAGAAGATGAGTTAAAGCAATTGAAATCAGGCTCGGTATTAATTGGCATGCTCGACCCCTTTGATAATGCTGGCATTTCTGCTATGGCAGCGCAAGGTATTACCGCCTTTGCACTGGAGGCGGCGCCGCGCACAACTCGCGCCCAAAGCATGGATGTACTGTCTTCCCAAGCCAATATTGCTGGTTATAAAGCAGTTCTGGTGGCTGCAAATGAATATCAACGCTTTATGCCGATGCTGATGACCGCTGCTGGCACAGTGAAAGCGGCGCGTATTTTGATTCTCGGTGCTGGGGTTGCTGGGCTACAAGCCATTGCCACTGCTAAACGCTTAGGCGCAGTTATTGAGGCTTCTGATGTACGCCCTGCCGCAAAAGAACAAATTGAATCACTTGGCGCCAAGTTTGTCGATGTGCCTTTTGAAACGGATGAAGAACGTGAAATTGCTAAAGGCGTTGGCGGTTACGCGCGGCCGATGCCCGAGTCGTGGATGAAACGACAGGCAGTACAAGTTGCCGAACGCGCCCAACAAGCCGATATTGTGATTACAACCGCGTTAATTCCGGGGCGTAAACCGCCTGTGCTTTTGCACAGTGATACCGTAGCCAATATGAAACCTGGTTCAATTGTGATTGATCTAGCTGCAGGTCGGGGCGAAAATGGATCGGGCAATTGTCCATTAACACGAGCTGATCAAATTGTGGTCAATCATGGAGTCAAAATTATTGGCTACACCAATTTACCCAGCATGGTCGCTGCCGATGCTTCTGCGCTGTACGCGCGCAACGTGCTCGATTTTATGAAACTGATCGTCACCCCTGAAGCGCAATTAGTCATTCCGGCTGCTGCCGATGACGATATTGTCGCTGCATGTCTAATGTGTCGTGATGGCCAAGTTATTCGTACTAATTAATTTTCCAAGGAATTCGTCATGGATTTAGCTGCTATCCAAAGCCTTCTCACTGTTCAAAACATTACTGTTTTTGTTTTAGCAATTTTTGTTGGCTATCACGTCGTCTGGAATGTAACTCCCGCATTACATACGCCACTGATGGCGGTAACCAATGCGATTTCAGGAATCATTATTGTTGGTGCTCTCTTACAAACCGAGGTTATCAATGGCAGTGAAATTACTGTTACCAGCCTGATTGGTGCAGTAGCAGTTTTTTTAGCTTCAATTAATATCTTTGGTGGCTTTATGGTTACGCGCCGCATGCTCGAGATGTTCAAGAAAAAAACCCCTAAGAGCGAATAAAGAGCCTATTCATGTCAAATATCACCGCCCTCTCTTACCTCGTTTCCTCAATTTTATTTATCCTTGCGCTGCGAGGACTATCATCACCAACGACTTCTCGTCAAGGCAATACCTACGGCATGATCGGTATGCTGCTTGCCGTCATCACTACTTTTTTGCTGCCCGACTTCAAGCCAGTCTTTTGGTTAATTGGTGCGGCAATTATTGGTGGGGCCATCATTGGTATCCTTGCAGCCAAACGTGTACAAATGACGAAAATGCCCGAGCTTGTGGCACTTATGCATTCGTTTGTCGGCTTATCGGCAGTCTTAATTGCTATTGCTGCTGTCTTACATGTGGGTCAAGAACATACTGGCGCACAAAAAATTGAATTATTTATTGGCGCATTTATTGGCGCAATTACCTTTACTGCTTCTATCGTTGCCTTTGGCAAACTATCCGGCAAAGTTAGTGGCAAGCCCGTCACCTTTAGTGGTCAGCACTTACTTAATTTAGTTTTAGCACTATCAATGCTAGCTGGCGGTATCGCTTACTATTTATTTGATAGTCATAGTGCTTTCTTAATCATGTGCGGTATTGCTTTGGTGTTGGGTGTGACACTCATCATTCCCATTGGTGGCGCCGATATGCCAGTTGTAGTTTCCATGTTGAATAGTTATTCAGGTTGGGCCGCTGCAGGAATTGGCTTTACGCTAAATAATCCAGTACTCATCATCGCTGGTGCATGTGTTGGCTCATCGGGCGCAATTCTGTCTTACATTATGTGTAAGGCAATGAATCGCTCAATCTTAGCGGTCTTGCTCGGCGGCTTTGGCGCCGAAGTATCAGCAAGTGGCGATGATGATGGTGCCCCTAAAAACTATAAAACTGGCTCGCCAGAAGACGCGGCCTTTTTAATGAGTAATGCTGATACCGTAATTATTGTGCCGGGATACGGTCTAGCTGTGGCCCGGGCTCAACACGCACTGAAAGAGTTGACTGAAAAACTTACCCATCATGGTGTTACGGTTAAATATGCCATTCATCCTGTAGCCGGGCGGATGCCAGGTCATATGAATGTGTTGTTAGCCGAAGCTGAAGTACCCTACGATCAAGTTTTTGAAATGGAAGATATCAATAGCGATTTTGGTCAAGCCGATGTGGTGCTTATTTTGGGTGCTAATGATGTGGTCAATCCAGCCGCTCGTACTCCAGGAAGCTCAATTTTTGGTATGCCCATTTTAGAAGCCTTTAAAGCTAAAACCATTATTGTTAATAAACGCTCGATGGCGGCAGGCTACGCAGGCCTCGACAACGAACTCTTCTACATGGATAAAACCATGATGGTCTTCGGGGATGCCAAGAAGGTCGTAGAGGATATGGTCAAAGC